>JAHIZT010000120.1 GCA_018814355.1 Candidatus Thermoplasmatota archaeon
GCCTGTCGAGGTGCCAGCCGCACTCACATACGAACTCCGTGCCCATTCGGGAATCTTGTATTTTCCCACATATCGGGCACTTTCCGCTGCTGTATCTTGGATCGACTTTGACGACAGGGATTCCTCTCCACTGAGCTTTGTACTCGATGATGCTGTGAAGCTTCCTTCTCGGCCACAGGCTGAGGCGACGATTCATATCCTTTCCCCTTTTGAATCGGATTCCTGTCAGGTCCTCGAGCACCACGGCCGACTTCTTGCCCTCGGCAAAGGAGAGCACTGCATCCGCCACCTGGTGGAGTCTGTACTCGATTCGGTGGTGCTCTCTCGCCCCCTCCTTCTTGCAGAGATCTCTCGCTGTCCGTCGGTCGTGTGCTTTCTTCTTCTGGAGCCTCCTGCGCCGGTCATGATGTCTTTGCTGTATGATGGCGACATCAGGGAACTCCGCCTTGACGACCGTGACGTCACCGCCTTTGGTGAACACGCCATCCAGACTGCGCTCGTTCGTGTCGAGTGAAAGTGCGGATTCAGGCACAAACGGTCTAGGTGCGTCTTTCCTGAAAGCGATTATGGCGCGGTCTGGAAAGAGGGTCAGCGAACCGAGGCTGTAGCCCGCGTCATCCAGATATCTCCGATGGTAGTTGCTGAGGACCAGCTTGAGCTTGACATGACATCCTGCCCTGATCGGCAGGTCGATGACGCCGTTCGCACGGTCAAGCTTGTATGCCTGATTCTCGGTCTTCATGAACAATCGCCGGATATAGGGAACATGGCCACCGTTACCCTTCCGAAGCCGCCTGCGATGGTTCTTCAGGATGCAGCCAGCCACTTCGAACGCGGAGACGAGATGCTGGGCATACATCCGAGGATGATCTTCCCGAAGACCCTTATAGGCCAGCTTGCAAATGGCATTCCGAGAAGTCACACGCGCCAGGAGGCCGATCCGGATTGCGCTGTTTGCTGAGAGGCGGAAGTCCTCGAGCAGTGACTTCGCTTCAAATGGGAGTTCACCTACCAAGCGGAATACCACTCCCTTGGTCAGCATCTGGTCCTTCACGATTCTCTTGATACTTGCTTCTCGCCACTACATGTAGCGTCGAACACAGCACATGTACCCATCCATCCGCTCGTGCATGCTCACCACCCGGTTTCTTACAGAACCACGATAATGTAATATAGAAAGGACATGGTTTGCGCGCCCTGTGTCTGTGGGTCCTGAGCCAGTCACCACATCACCTGTGCCGGAGTACTGCACGAATTGCAGCGCGGAGATACCACCGAGGGGGCACTACTGTCCCAGATGCGGCGCGCTGAAGCCATCCGCTAGATATGCCGGCCTGCCCACGGCCGGAGACAGACGCCATTGGGCGCCTCAACCTACCTACTATCGGCCAACAAGGATGAATTGGAGGGTTGTCATCAAGGGGATATCGGCATTCGTGATGGTCACTTTCATCATCCAGATTCTCGTCTCGCTCTTCACACTGATCTACGGAATCCATCTCGTGGTTCCCGACATACTAGACGTCTGGACAGGATTCACGCTCTTCCTAGTCCTCCCTGTCATCGTTGATATCGTTTCCATCTCGGGCTATGCCTTGCTTGTCTGGTACTTGTTCCTCGTCGGAGCCATAGTGGCCGCATGCACTTGGGTTCTGCTGAGCGGATACAAAGGCTTCGCAAAGGAACTCGGCATGAACGCGAAGTCGCGCGAACACAGCGCCATCTTCGAGACCTGCGGCCTGATGTTCGCGACGCTCTTCTTCTCCGTCCTAGTCGTGATACTGCTGAGACCATCGGCGGCTGATGCCCCCAGCACGGGTTCGCTTACGGAGAACCTGTTCCTGCTAGCCAATGCATCTGTCTGGGAGGAGATCGCGGTCCGCGTCCTTCTGATCGGACTGCCAATGGTCGTTGTAGATCTCGCGCGGAGGAACTATCGGAGAAAGGCCTATTCCTATCTTCTGGGAGGCGGGTTCAAGTTGGGGATTCCGGAGGTGTCGCTCATCATCATCTCCGCCACGATATTCGGGTTCGCTCACTACCTCGGCGGATGGGGCTCATGGAAGATCGTACCCGCGGCAGTGGGCGGGTTCGCATTCGGATACCTGTTCCTGAGGTACGGCATAGCTGCTTCGATCATGCTGCACTTCGGAACCGACTACCTGAGCATGCCCATGGATGTCTTCAATTCCAACGGGTTGACCCTACTGTTGGGCCTGGCAATCCTCGTATGGCTTGGCTTCGGACTGCTATTCTTCGTCTACTATGCCGTCCGGATCGGCGAATTCTTCTCAGGCAAGAAATATCTGGACGGAGGATCTGCTCCAGCTCCAACCCCATGGAGTGATCCTAGGATGCAGATGCACGCCTACTATCAGCCCCCAGACACACAACACACTGTCCAGGTTCATTACGGTCCTGCTTCGGGGCGGGCACCGCATGCACCTCCTCCCCGGCAAGGCTTCGGGGGAGGATACGTATGTCCCATCTGTGGCAATACACAAGCACGTTGGATAGATGGCAAGTTCCAGTGCCTAGGGTGCGGTCACTTAGGCTAACATCTTCTCAAGAACGCATTTGCTCTCTGAGCCGCTGTCGAGGTCCGTCGCCTCAATGATGATGTTTCCCTTGTACCATCTTCTGAGGACGGAGACCACCTTCCCGAGGTCGGCGGACCCGTCGTCTACCTTGTTGTGCTGATCCCAGTCGCCCTCGTTGTTGTGCATGTGCACGTTCCTGAACCTGTCGACGAGCGCGAGCATCTCGTCGAGCTGACCAGCCGTATTGGCATGGCCCATGTCGAAGCAGATCCCGAGGTCTGTACCTTCGACGACCTCGAGAAGTTCCGCAGCCTGGGTACAGGTGGCATTGATGTTCGCCGGGAGATTTTCGACGGCGATCGACACCGATTGATCCATTGCGAACGAGGCTATCTCCTTGATCGACTGCTTGGTTCTCTCGAGCGCGTTGTGCCTGTTCAGGAACGCGATGCCCTGGACGAATCCGGGATGCACGGTCACCAGAGGAATCTCCAATTGCCTGCACATCACGACTGTTTGCTTGATTTCGTTTACTGCAGCGATCCTCATCGGTTCATGAACGCTCCCGATGTTGACGTCGCTCAGGGGGGCGTGGACCTGAAACCGCATCCCCAAGGATTCACGCCCGTACTTGATGCCGTCTCGTATCAGTTCGAGCCTGTTCTCTCCCTCTGAGAGGACCTCCCACAGTTTGAAGCGCTCGGAGATCTGCTCAAGCGTGTTCATGAACGGGGACATGCAGAATGCTGGGGACCCAATGCCTATCATCGCCGACCCTCCATGCGAGTGTTTGGTGCGATTGAATCTATCAGAGCTTCTATGTCCTCCGATTCTATGGTGACCTCGATGTCGCCGAGAGCGTGGCTCTCTTCGGAGAACGATATCTTGCCGATCGCGGCCACCTGCTTGTTCAGCCTGAAGCTTGTGCTGTTGCCCTTGATACCACGCCTCATGACCTTCCGTGCCGCATCCCTGATTCTATACCGTTTGAGGATCTCTCCGAATAGTTCGATAGACGTTGAGGTTGCTGTGAGAGTCTCCTCGCCAACGATCTCAGCGTCCGGGAAGATCTGGGTGATAGCTCCCATGACTCGGGCCTTGTCCTCCGTTGGATAGTATCGAGACGCGAGCCGGACGAGAACCATGTGCCAGCCATGTTGGAAAAGATATTTAAAGACGTCCGCGCTAGGATTGGCGGAATGAAGAAACGGATTCTGAAGATGTTTGAGGAGAAGGGCATACTAGTCGAGCCCGACGCCATCGACGCACTTGCCGGGGCACCTGACGCAATCAAATGCGCGAACACGATCCTCAACGATTCGAACAGACCGCTTGTTTTGACCAAGACGGATGTGAATGACTATCTGACCTGCCAGCCCAAGAGGGAATCTGCTCCTCCGAGATCGGAGAATGTGGCGAAAAGCGAGCACCTTGAGAGCACGGGCGACCTGAAGATCCTGAAGGACATAACTGGCGATTCGACCTGCGTAGGGAATATCATCGATTTCGCGAAGCTGTTCAATGACCGGTTCTCGAACATCAAAAGAATCCTCGTAAAGCGAAGGGAGCTGTCGGGTCTGATGCCCATCTCGAAAGCAAAGAAGGTGAAGAAGGACATCAGATTCGTCGGCATAGTCAACGATGTGCGGACCACCAAGAACGGTCACACTATGATTGACCTTGAGGACGAGGAGGACAAGATACAGGTCCTCATCATGAAGGGCTCGAAGAAAGGAATGGACTCGTTCATCAAGGACGAGGTCATTGGAGTCATCGGGTCCTTCAGCAAGGACGGAGAGATAGTTGTCGCGAAGGAGGTCATCAGGCCAGAAGTGCCGTACAACAGCGGCATGACGCCGAACGGTTCGAGATCGGTCGTCGCATTTGTCTCTGACATCCATGTAGGGAGCACTGAGTTCCTGCCAGATGCTTGGAGCAGGTTCGTCGCCTGGCTGGCGAAGGACCCGTCAGCCAAGGATATCAGGTACATCATCATGCCAGGAGACCTCGTGGATGGCATCGGAATCTACCCAGGCCAAGAGGACGAGCTACTGATCGAAGACATCTATGATCAATACACCGAATTTGCGAGGCTCGCGAACCTGATCCCGGGATGGATCAAGCTGGTGATGATGCCCGGCAATCACGATGCCGTAAGGCTTGCGGAGCCGCAACCGGCTCTGCCTACAGAGGTCACATCCATGTTCGATTCGCGGGTGACCTTCGTCGGGAACCCGTGCTATCTCGAGATCGAGGGAAGGACCATCCTCGCATACCATGGGAGAAGCATGGACGACTTCATCGCGAGCGTCAGGAACCTGAGCTACTCGGAGCCGACCGAGATCATGAAGGAGATGCTGAAGAGGAGGCATTTGGCTCCCACGTATGGAGAAAAGACCCCGCTCGCGCCCGAACAGAAGGACTACATGGTCATCGACCGGGTGCCAGACATATTCGTCACAGGGCACGTGCACGCATGCGGGATCGCAGAATACAGGGGAATCAAGCTCATAAATGCCTCTGCATGGCAGTCCCAGACCGCGTTCCAGAGGATGCACAACCAGACTCCGGACCCGGCGAAGGTCCCGATGGTGAATCTGGGAACCGGTGAGGCATGGATCGAGGATTTCTCGAGCTGATGGTTCACAAAAGGTTTGATATCCACTGAACGGGATTGCCCGTCGTGAACAATCTGGATGCGTTCTTCAGGCCGAAATCAGTGGCCGTCATAGGGGCGACGCCCACCTCCGGGAAGATCGGGAACATCATCATCGAGAATCTGTTCAGCGACGGCTACAAGGGCAAGATATACTTCGTGAACCCTAACTACAAGGAGATCCTGGGAATGCCCTGCTATCCCACGATCCTCGACACGCCTGGCCCAGTGGACATGGCGATCGTGGTCGTGCCTGCCAACCTCGTGCAGGATATCATGGAGCAGATCGGGAAGAAGGGCACCAAATCCGTCACCATCATATCTGCGGGGTTCTCGGAAGGGGATGCCGATGGAAAGGAGCGCGAGAGGAAAGTTCTGGAGATCGCTCACAAGTACGGGATGCGCATCATCGGCCCGAACTCACTCGGCGTCATCTCCCCCCATCACCACCTGAACGCGTCGTTTGCGCGGACATCTCCCATCGATGGCTCCATCGCGTTCTTCTCGCAGAGCGGCGCATTCTGCACAGCAGCCATAGAATACTCGATCGGTGAGATGCTAGGATTCTCAGCCTTCGTGAGCTCGGGCAACAAGGCGGACATAGACGATGCTGACCTCGTGCGCTACTTCGGTCAGGACCCGAAATCCAAGTGCATCGCCGCGTACATGGAATCGACCAGAAGGGGGCAGGAACTGTTCCGAGCGCTCGATAAGGCCTCCAAGAAGAAGCCAATAGTCATCCTGAAAGCTGGCAGGTCCAAAAGGGGGGCAAAGGCCGCGAGATCCCACACCGGAGCGTTGGCCGGCTCTGATGCCGCCTTCGACGCCGCGTTCAAGCAGACGGGTGTGTTCCGCGCCAAGACGATGTTCGAGCTTTTCGACGCGGCTCAGGCACTCGCGAGCCAACCGCCCATGATGGGGGATGGGGTCGTCATTGTCACCAATGCAGGAGGCATGGGCGTTATTGCGACCGACTGTGCGGAGTATATGGGGCTAGACCTCGCGGACCTCTCCGAGGAGACCTTGGACGCGATCGGAAAGGTCTGTCCGCCGACCTGGAGCTGGGGAAACCCGATAGACATCATCGGGGACGCCGACACTGCGCGATATGCGAACGTTCTGAAGGTCGTGGGCCAGGCCCCTGAGGTGAAGGGGATAATGGTGATAGCTGCAAGACAGGCGGCAACGAACCTCTACCAGATCGCAAAATGGATCTCCATAACCTCGAAGCTAAGCGGCAAGCCGACTGTTGCCTGCTTTGCCGGGATAGAGGACCCCGAATCAGAGCGGTTCCTGGATTCTAGAGGCGTGCCTGTCATGCCTGTCCCTGAGAGGGCGGTTACAGCGCTGCATGCGCTGTCGCTCAGAGGTAAGTACCTCCAGAAGAAGGGCCTGATCAAGTAGCGTCTTATCCGAACAGGTCCTTGAGCATTATGAAGAGGCCGATCCCCATGATCGCAAGGCTTGATATGTAAGCCAACCAGACGAGCTTCGTCAGCTTCGCCCTGTCCTGAAGGATGTCAAACAGCGCCAAGGACTCACGCCTCTGCCGTCTTAGTGCTCTTGTCCTTTATCCTCTTGAGCCTGAAGGTATTGTCGCGTTCCATCTCGTCTAGCCGGAACCTGATGAACCGTTCAATCTCCTCAAGCTCTGGAAGCACTTTGAACTCGAGCGCATTGACCCGTCGCTTGGTCTTCTCGATCTCCTCCAGGAGCTTCTTAATCGTGGTCTCGAGCTCCGCCGCCTTGACGACTGTCTCGACGAGCTTCTCATAAGCATCCGTCGCCTCGTCGATCCTGGGCGATGTCCCGATTATGCCGTACCCGCGCTCATTCAACGGCGCGACGATCGTCGATGATTGGATGATCGGAACGACCACGCCCATGAGGTTTCTGCTGCGGAGCTGTATCTCCGGGTGACCGGTGAGCGCATATGACGCAGATCGGACGGCGATCGCACCGTCAATCGCAGTGGCGATGGCAATCTTCTCGTTAGCCTCCTTGTATCTCATGGCAATCTCCTGCCGCAGGTCCTTCGCCTGGTCGAGTATCTTGAAGAACTCCAAGATAAGGCCGTCCCTCTTCAGCTTCAGAATCTTGTGCCCGTTCTTGGTCAGCTTGATCTTCTTCCCGACCTCGAGCAGCTCTGATCTGGTCGGCTGTATCTCGCGCACTGACATCTGTCAATCACTTCTTCTTCATGAGCGGATGATATTTCTCGATGATCTTTCTATCAATCTTCGTCAGCGAGTCGACCGGCAAAGATGAAAGCAGCTCCCAACCTAGGTCCAGAGTCTGCTCGATGCCTCTGTCCTCGTCCTTGCCCTGGCGGATGAACCGGTCCTCGAAGGCGTCGGCGAAATCCAGGAACTTTCTGTCCCTCTCGGACAGGGCTTCCTTGCCGACGATCGATACGAGGCCTCTGAGGTCTCTTCCCTCGGCATATGCAGCATACAGTTGGTCCGAGACCGCCCTGTGATCTTCCCTAGTATGCCCAGGACCGATTCCTTGACCCATCAGCCTCGACAAGGAGCGCTCAACTGCGACCGGCGGGAACACTCCCTTCCTGTGCAGGTCCCTGGATGCCACAATCTGTCCTTCCGTGATGTAGCCCGTGAGGTCAGGGATCGGGTGTGTTATGTCGTCGCCAGGCATCGATAGGATCGGGAACTGGGTGATCGAGCCCTTCTTGTCCTTGATCCTGCCCGCACGCTCGTACAGGCTCGCAAGGTCGGTGTACATGTAGCCCGGGTAGCCACGCCTTGCGGGCACCTCTTCTCTCGCAGCTCCTATCTGTCTCAGTGCTTCACAGTAGTTCGTTATGTCCGTCAGAATGACGAGCACGTGCATGTCAAGGTCGAACGCGAGGTACTCTGCTGTCGTGAGCGCCAGCTTCGGAGTCAGAAGCCTTTCGATCGCTGGGTCATCCGCGAGATTCAGGAAAACTACCGCCCTTTTGAGGGCGCCAGTCCTCTCGAAATCCTTCATGAAGAACTGGGCCTCCTCGCTAGTGATGCCCATGGCAGCGAACACGACGGCAAACTCCTCCTTTTCCCCGAGGACCTTCGCCTGTCTCGCAATCTGAAGTGCGATATCGTTGTGAGGCAGACCTGAGCCTGAGAAAATCGGAAGTTTCTGACCTCTCACGAGTGTGTTCATGCCGTCTATCGATGAGATTCCTGTCTGAATAAACTCCCTCGGATTGTCCCTCGCCCACGGGTTGATTGCGGCGCCGATGATCTCGAGCCGCTTCTCAGGAATGATAGGCGGTCCCTTGTCCAACGGGTCGCCTGAACCACTCAGTATCCTTCCAAGCATGTCCTTCGACACAGGCATCTTGATGGTCTCGCCTAGAAACTTCACGCCGGAGGCCCTGTCGATGCCGCCCGTGCCTTCAAAGACTTGAACGACGACAACATCGTCGGATGTGTCGAGGACCTGTCCCCTCTTCGTCGATCCATCTGGCAAGGCTATTGTCACGAGCTCCCCGAATCCGACGGGTTCGGTTTTCTCAACGAACACCAGAGGTCCTGCGATCTGATTTATGGTGTGGTATTCCTTTGCCATCCGCATCACGCCCCCAGGCTCGCGAACTGTTTGTCCATCGCAGCAGTCACGGTCTTCAGATCCTCATCGATCGTTTCCTCGAACTTCAGCTTACCCAGGTCCGCCCTGCATGGTAGCGATACGATCTTCTCCAAAGGCATCTCGAGCGCTATGGCCTTCTTCGCGTGCTCAGAGAACTTCCTTATGGCGTTCATATATTCGTACTGCCGCTTGAGCGGGCTGTAGGTGTCGACCGGGTGGTATGCGCTCTGCTGCAGGAAGAACTCCCTGATCATCCTTGCGACCTCGAGAGTCAGTCTCTGCTCTTCCGGGAGAGCGTCAGAACCGACAAGCTGGACTATGTCCTGGAGTTCAGACTCCTTCTGAAGGGTCTCCATGGCCCATAGTCGCACCGAATTCCAGTCCTCTGCGACGTTCTTCCTGTACCAATCCTCGAGGATCGGGCTGTACAGGCTGTACGAAGTCAGCCAGTTGATGGCGGGGAAATGTCTTCTTTCCCTGAGCTTCGAGTCGAGCGCCCAGAACACCTTCACAATCCTCAGGGTGTTCTGCGTGACAGGCTCACTGAAGTCGCCCCCCGATGGCGATACTGCACCAATCACTGTGATAGACCCGATGGCACCTGATAGCGTCTGGACCCTGCCGCATCTCTCGTAGAACTCCGACAGCCTAGATGCGAGGTATGCTGGGTATCCTTCCTCACCTGGCATCTCCTCGAGCCTTGAGGAGATCTCTCTCATCGCCTCTGCCCATCTCGATGTCGAGTCGGCCATTAGCGAGACGTCATAGCCCATATCCCTGTAGTACTCTGCAACTGTGATGCCTGTGTAGACGGACGCCTCTCTCGCCGCGACAGGCATGTTTGATGTGTTGGCAATCAGGACTGTCCTGCCCATCAACGGCTTCCCCGTCTTTGGGTCCTCGAGCTCCGGGAATGTCGTCAGCACCTCTGTCATCTCATTCCCTCGCTCTCCGCATCCCACATAGATGACGATCTGGGCATCGCTCCACTTGGACAGTTGCTGGGACGTGACCGTCTTGCCAGTCCCAAAACCTCCAGGGATCGCGGCCGTGCCACCCTTCGCGAGAGGGAACAGAGTGTCGAGGACGCGCTGGCCTGTCACGAGTGGGATGTCCGGAAGAAGTTTGTCGACGTATGGCCTTGAGTGCCTCACGGGCCAGCTCTGCATCATCTTCAACTTGTGACCAGTATCGAGCTCTCCGATCACGTCAGCGACTGTGTATTCTCCTTCAGAGATGCTCTTGACCTTGCCTTTGACGTCTGGTGGAAGCAACACCCTGTGGACGATGTTGCCTTCGGGGACCTCACCGACTATCGCCCCCGGTTGCAGATCATCGCCCTTCTTGACCTTTGGCGTGAACTTCCACTTCTTCGTCCTGTCGAGTCCCGGGGCAGTTACGCCCCTGGACACGAAATCCCCCTGCTTCTCCCTGAGGACCGGGAGCGGCCTCTGGACACCGTCATAGACGCTCGACAGCAGTCCGGGCCCAAGCTCAACCTGCAGAGGAGCGCCCGTGTCGACTACTTCCTCCCCCGGCCTGATGCCTGAGGTGTCCTCGTAGACCTGGATGACCGTCTTGTTGCCAATGAGCTTGATGACCTCCCCCATGAGCTTCAGCTCGCCCACGAAGACGACATCGTACATCCTCGGCGAGATGCCCTCCGCCGTGACGACTGGTCCTGCAACCCTGCTTATCTTGCCCTTCTTCTTTTCCGCCATATCGAACGCTCTCCCATTACTTCGTCTTGTAAAGGTCGATACCCATCGCCCTTCGAACTTTGTCCCTCAAGTCGCCCTCCTCAATGCCCACCGGGATGACGACTGGATCCACGCTCTCCATCATCTTAGCGCGCAGCTGTGGAGGCAGTCTCTCGAGATCCGGTGTGTGCACGGCGAGTATGCCGACCTCGGCCTCGTCCATCACCTTCACGATGGTCTCCAGCAGCTTCTCCTGCGAGACGGCGTACACTTTCCTGATGCCGGCCAGCCTGAAGCCCGTGACGAACTCCTCCGAGCCTACCACCGCGATCTCCACTTCACATCACCAACAGGTCCTCGATCACTCTGGTAGAGAGGCCACTCTGTTTGCCCCTCGCAATGATCCTGATGTTGTCCACTTCCACCTTCTTACGTATTATGTAATTGACGATGGGAAGCACAGAGAGAGGGTAGAAGTGGGCGAACTTCTCACTCGTGCGTATGAGCGCTTTGTCCAGCGCAATAGTGATGCCCGAGAGCTTCTTGTCATCCTTGAATTTCTCAAGCGCGGGCTTGATATCCTGGTGCATCGAGGACTTCTCGAGCTCTTCAATGACTGGGGCCAAGCCTTCCTGCTGCGCGAGACTCCTGAGCCGGTCCATGCTGTAGTCCATCCCGCCAGGTATGAGGTACGTGACGATCTTGTCCTCCGGTATATGCTCCGCCTTCAACTTCAGAAGCACCTTGAGATTGGTGACATCGACCTCTCTTCGTATGAATTGCCTGAGTATCTGCTGCGCAGTGTCAGTCCCCTTGACCACGTGTAGCAAATCGTAGTAGAGGAGCTGGTCAAGGTGGTCCTCGAACTGAGCCAACCTCTTGGTGTCCACGACCTCTCTCGCGAGCTCGGGCGTGATGCCCAGTGAGGGTTCCTTGGAGAGAGCATCCATGATCTCCTGGATCGAAGACATCTGCACGAGAGACCTGAGATACTCATCAGAGAAGGCGCCAGCGGGTACAAGCGTCTCGATGATCTCATCGTCTCTGACATCGGTGGTCTTCCCCCTCAGGACGGTCTTGACATTGAACATGTCCCACCGCCTCAGGTAGTCCCCGACCATGACTCTGAGATGGCCCGTGGTGAATGCCAGGATGTCGGAGTAAGTCCTCGCAAGGTTGCGTGTGACCGCGACTTCGATCAGGTTCGCCCCGGAGTACCTTGAGCCGTACCTGCTCATCTCCTCGCGATACTGTGTCTCACCCAAGAACCTGGCGATCTCGTGTACGTCCATCAGTAGCACCCTCGAGTAGGTGTCGCGCGCCATCAAGAATCGCTTCTTTGCTTTGACGCGCGTGCACGCATATGCGAAGTTGCCCTTGCTGCCACCAAACAACATCTGCTTGCTCACCCGAACAGTCTTGTATGTATCTCCTTCATGCTCTTGTTCCAGACATCGTCAAGAACGCTCTCAAACCGGAAGTCCAGCCGGACGCTCCTGTCCTTGCTCTCGAAGACGAATCCTCCCCTGCACGGGATTATGCCTCCGCTGGTCATCCCGGAGGGCAGCTGCAGAAGCGCCTTATCGTCCTTGTTGGAGTAGACGTAGCAGTCTCCGAGCTCTGTCCTCGCTCTCGAGACGAGCTTAGAGTATATCTCTTTCCTTTTGTCTGGAGGATAGCTCGCCAGCTCTTCGAGTGCCTGTTCTCTCAGCTCTTCCATGGCCTGCCTCTCTGCGGCAAGAAGCATCTTCTTCGATTCGAGCTCTGCGCTGGAGACCTCCTGCTGCTCCATCTGAGCGAGCATCGCTTCGGCCCTCTTCTCGGCCTTCTGGCGGTTCTCTTGTATCTTCTTGTCCGCCTGTAGGACCTGCTCGTCACGCTCCCTCTGGCCGAGCTGGATGATCTCGCGCCGCTTCTCCTCTCCCTTTCGGAGTATGTCCTCGACTACCTTGTTCAAGCTCATAGCGTCTCAACTCCTGTTGCGACTGGGTCGTTCCGCCGACTCCCAAATTCCAGTTCTCACTTGTTCATCATCAGGAACGCCACGACGAAGCCCAAGATGACTATGGTCTCAGGGAGCACCATCATGACGATGCCCTTACCAAACATCTTGGGGTCTTCAGCGGTCGCGCCCACTGCTGCCGCACCTACCTGTGCTTGTGCCCAACCAGTGCCCAAGCCCGCGACGCCTATCGCGATGCCCGCACCGATGAGGGCTAGCCCGGTTCCTATGTCCATTTTTTATGCCTCCTGTTTTGTTGCTACAGAGTACTTCCTCTCATAGCTCAAGGGGGCGAAGTCCGTGCCTCCGCCCTCGAAGAACTTGAGGAAGAACTCCACATAGTTCAACCTGATAGCCTGGATCCCTGCGGACAAGGCTCCCAGGAAGAACACGAAGAACATCTGAGTGACGAAGAGTGCGATGATGCCCACAATCGCGATACCGATGTTGCCGCTATCGAATATCAGTGGGAAGAGCATGGAATTGAACGCAAGGGCCATCGCGCCCTTGCCGACGGCAAGCGCGGCCAATCTGGCATAAGATACGAGATTGGAGAAAATGCCGACGACCTCTGTCATTGCCAAGGGACCTTCCAAGAACGGGAGGCCGGCGACACCAACGACGATGAACGCAATGGCTGGAATCGATAGCTTGATTCCCGAGAGCGTTGTGATCATCGAGGGTATCGGGGAGAACAAGGTCGAGTTGATGAAGTGACTCGTCTCAGTTGCGCTCCCAGCTATCACCATGATCTCCTGGAACAGCCCGAATAGGATAACCATCCACGCGATCTTGCCGAGGGCGTGCTTCTTGCTGTGATGGTAGCTGTTGACGAAACCGAACACTAAACCCAACGTCAGGTGCAACCATCCGGCCAAGAGAGATATTGCCAGCATCTCCTTGGTATCATGCATCTTGTCAAGGATGGGGTTGATAGGGATGTTACCGACAGACTCCCAAGAGGCCTCATCAGGGCTCTGTGGCGGAGGATGGAACGGCACTCCAAATGCTTCCGCGAATACGAACAGGCCAAAGATGCTTGCAAGAAGACCGCCCACGAGCACGATCGCCCCGAGACGATAGAGGTCGGGATACCTCTTCAGCTTCATCAGCATCACCGCGCCAAGGGCCACAAGTCCCAAACCGAAGCCGACATCACCTATCATGAAGCCGAAGAAAAGCGGGAACGTGATGAAGAGAATCAATGTGGGGTCGACCTCCTTGTATTTAGGGGTCGATACGAGATTGATGAAGAACTCAAAGGGCTTCACCAGCTTCGGGTTCTTCAGCTTGACCGGTGGTTCCTCTTCCTTCTCGGGGGAGACCGTTTCTATGAATGCCAATCCGCAGCACATGGTATCGAGTGCGATGTTGATGTCTGGCAACATCGAGCTCGGCACCCAACCATCAATGACGAACGCATTCGCCGAAGTGGCGATCCTGAGCGGGGTCTCTGACTTGAGCACATCGATGGCGAGGTGCTCCTCTGATGAGATGATGAGATCGGCGAACTGCTTCCTTATGTGTTCGATGTCGGTCTCTACACGCTTAAGATCCGCTTGCAGTTCCTTGATCTCAGCATGGTGCTTAGAGACGATATCGGCCGGCTGTCCCACCAGTTTTGGCAGCCTGACTTCCTGGAGATTGTGCTCCGAGAGTATCCGGGAAGCCTCCAGCCTATCGACATTCTTAACAAAAACCGCGACCGCGATGCTGCCCTTCCTGACTTCCTTGAAGAGTTCGATGCCTTTGATCCTTGATCTCAACGCGGTCTCGGGATCATTCTTGCATACGCCGGCGAAGGATGCGATACTGTCAAAGCCCTCGTAATCCTCGACCGGGATTCCGAAAGTGACGAATGGTTCGAGTGCCTTGATCTCGATTTCCTTTTCGCGGATAAGAGACTGGATCTTCTGTCTGGCCTCCGCCTTGCTTGATGTATTGACATCCAGCGTCACAAGGGCGTGCTCGATCTTCTTGTCGATGTCTTTGACGTGGAGTTTGTCAGAAGGCTCGTGCTCTTCGATGTTGAGGGTGCGGATCATCGATCTCAGCTTCAGGAGTTTCTGTGAGGAATCAGATGCTCTCGGCAGGGGCTGGCCGAGCTTGAACTCCTCGTCCTGCTTTGTGAAGTCTATGAGGTGCAGTATCCCGAGCTCGTAGAGACACTCGATGGTTGCGTCGAGGCTGTCCATGGACCCGACGACCACCGCACGGGTCATTTCTTCAGGCCTAAGCATCAACTGCCCTCTCAAATTCCGAAAGAACGAATTCTTTCGCCTCGCCCATTCTCTTGCGGGCGCTGGATGTCAGCGACGCAGCCTTCCGAGCACCATCCTCCAGGAGGGCCCTCTTACGGCTGTCGATCCTTGACCGGGCTTCTGCGACCTTCGCATCGTGCTCCTTCCTGAGAACCGCATCCGAGGAGTCTATCTTCTGTATCGCCATGCGCTTCCCCTCGGCCTGGAGCTGCTTCCGCCTCTCCTCGGCCTCCTTGCTCATGGAACGGACCTTCTCCTCAGTGGTTTTTATCTCGTGAAGGATCGCGGCCTTGCCCAAGTCAGACACGTCCAGCTCGTTGATGCGGGTTTCGATATAAATAGGCTACGGGGTCTGACATTTTCGACTTCTTTGGTCGCTATTCCGACAGTTAACGACATTTGCTAGAGAAGGCAACGGACCTACTTCTTCAACTTGTCCGCGAAGCTCTTCTTATCCAGGCGCGTGAGCTTGATCCCGGCCTGCTTGAGCAGCTCAACGCCTGTCAGATCGGAATAGTCATCTATGAACACCACACGAGCTATCTGCGCGTTCAGTATCATGCGCGCGCATATTGGGCAAGGAACGATCGTGGAGTAAAGTGTGGATCTGCGCGAGTTCGTTCCTGCTTGGATGAGGGCATTCTGTTCCGCGTGAACAGCCGTGCACGTCTCGAGCCTGGTGCCCGAAGGGATTCCAAGCTTGTCTCTGATGCATCCAATCTCGTGACAATGCGGCAGTCCGCGTGGGTTCCCATTGTAACCCGTGCTCTTGATCTCACCAACATCGCTTACGATGATTGCGCCTATCTGCCTCCTAGTGCATGTGCTCCTGCGGGCGACCTCGATGGCGATGTTCATGAAATAATGATCTTTCGAGATCCTGGAGTTCCTCTGCTCGACCAAGCGCACCCTCGCCGGACCCAAGCCTCTTGTGGCATTTCTAACTTTCTGTCCATGGGCGCAGACCAGATGGACCATTCAGGAGTGGGGAAGCCTAGAAATAGCTTGGTACAACTGAGATGACCATCGAGAGCGGAATATGAGCAAACGAATGAAGATACTTGCAGTCGTGATAGTCGCAGTCGCCGTCGTGATACTGGCGTATGCGCTGCTGACGCCTCAGACTGACACGGACAGCACTGACCACATGGGCATGTGGGGCAACCACACGAGCTACAGCTCCGGCAATGTGGGCCTCATCGCGATATCATCGGCTTTGATCGTCCTTGCTCTGATGATTATGATCCTGTGGCAAGAGTATGAACCTCTGCCGCCGAACCTGATGCCCCTCATACCTCCGGCAAGTGGAATACGCGTGGCCCCCGAGGAGGAGAAGAAGACAGAGACGGAAGAACAGTCGCACGCCCAGACGCGCGAAGTGGGCGCAGACGAAGCGATGGCCAGGGAGTACCTGGTGCTGAGGCTCCTGTCCGGGGACGAACGGACGATGTTCAAGGCGATCATGGATTCCGGCGGCGAGGCGCTCCAGAAGGAATTAATTGTCCGGACCAAGATGTCCAACGCGAAGGTCTCTCGCCTGTTGGACCGCCTCTCGCAAAAGGGTGTCGTCACAAAGGAGAGGCATGGGGCGACGAACAAGGTAAGGGTTAAGCCGGGGTGAGTTCCGGGGACTGAGCCTTTTCGTCTGCTTTTCAGAAAAGTGAAAACGTTTCGAGTGGTTTTCAGCACACGTCCTTATACCATTTCACCCAAAGGTGATCTCAGACACTCTGGGTACATAGAACCCGAAAGAATACGGAGGTGAAACAAGGATGAAGACATCAGTGCTCTTTGCAGTCATAGCGGTCGGAGCCGTCCTCGCAGTTGCAGGCCTCGCAGTCGCATCATCGACAGGCGCGAGCGTCTACAGTTCGCAGACCAGGTCTGGAACCGACAATGGCATGATGGGTGGCGGGTCTGGAATGATGGCCGGCAACATGCATCAATGGGGCTCCGGATATCAGTATCAGAACTCTGGCAGCCCTGGCATGTGCCCCATGGACTACGACCGGAACCACACCTACGACTACGATGAGGACCGCTGCCCATGTATGGGCTGATCTCATCGAACTAAACCCCTTAGCACCCTTTCTTCAAGGCCAGATCACACCATATTTATTTTATACCCGCCTCCCTCTCTGAGCGCCGTGGCTGATAAGGAAGAGCCTGACAATCGGGCACGCACCAAGTACAGGGGTGTGATCCTGTTCTTGCGGGACGCGGGTGTGGCACTGCTATTCGTCATTCTTGTGCTTCTCGCGATGTTCGCGTACACCGGCCTCTGGCCGCCCTTAGTCGTCGTCGAGTCGAACAGCATGATGCACGGAGAGGACAACCTTAGCCACATCGGCACAATAGACACCGGCGACCTTGTGCTCGTCAAGAAGGTCGACAAGGTTTCTGAGGTAGAAACTTACGTCGATGGGCTGTCGTCCGGGCACAAGACCTACGGCGATTACGGGGACGTCGTCATCTACAAGAGAGGCGGATCCGACACGATCACCCCCATCATCCACAGGGCCATCATCTATCTCGAGATCAACGCTGACGGACAGAGCTACAGGTCGGAGTCGTTGAGCTCTGCACCATCAGACAGGTGGTGGACGGCAGATGCTGCAGACACTTGGGATAGGCTCACGAGCACATTGTCAATCACCCACGTCGGCTACAAGGATCTCACGGTCGCAGTCGACATAGGGAACATGATATCATCGCACAGAAGTGGGTTCATCACGAAGGGTGACCACAACTCACAGACTGACCAGTACGCCAGGGGCGAGCCTGTCGACCTCACGTGGATCGTTGGCAAGGCACGCGGGGAGATCCCTTGGTTCGGTCTTCTCAAGCTCTGGACCACTGATTCACTTGGCAGCCCTGCGCCCCCGAACAGTGTGACGAATCTGTGGATCGCCTTGGGCGCTATAGTCGTCATACCGATAGCGATAGACATCTCGATGACGATCATCGAGAGACGCAAGATCGCCAAGAAGAGAGTCGGCCTGCTTACAGGGTCCACAGAGGAAGATGAAGAGAATGAGGGAGCGGCGGCTGCGGCCGAGCACTTCGAGTGTCCTCAGTGCGGTACTTCAATCGAAGCTACCGCGACCCAATGTCCGAAATGTGGAGTTGCGTTCGCCGAGGAGGGCGCGGAGATGTTCCAGTGCCCTGCCTGCAATACTCTTGTCAGCGTGGACGCCAAATCCTGCCCTGGCTGCGGCGCCGTGTTCATCGAGCCCGAGAAGAAGTGGGAGAAAACCGAGGAACCCCCGAAACGGCCCTAGAGCTCACATCAGAGTTGTCTGGCACCGCAGCTTATAGTTCTTCAGCTGATTCAGTATCTCGTCCTCTTCCAGGATCGTCCGTGCTTCCACCACGGGCACGCTCGGCTCGATCTCCTTCGTTCTCCCCCCCCTTCCGAAGGACTTCACACGGGCGTGTATTATCCCGAGCATATCGAGCTCCGAAATCAGGTCAGTGATCCTGCGTTGTGTGAGAATGGCCATCGACGTGCACTGGCACAGCTCCTTGTAAGTCTCGTACAGGTCGCCCGTTGTCAACTTGCTGTCGCCCCGCTCGTTGTTGAGCAGCACGCCCATCAGGACGAGCTTTGACTGCACGGGCAATGTCCGTATGGCCTCGGTGACGCAATCCAGCTCGATCTTGTTCTTAGCCTTGACGACATCTGATTCCGTGACAACGGGAACATGACTCCGGTCGGCGATCTCGGCTGCTACCCTCAGGAGATCGAGTGCGCGCCTAGCATCTCCGTGCTCCTGTGCCGCGAGGGCGGCGCAGAGCGGGATGACGGATGGTTCGAGCACCCCGTCCTCGAATGCAACCTTGCAGCGCTGCTCCAGGATGTCCTTCAGCTGCTCCGCATTGTACGGTGGGAACACCATCTTCTCCTCGCTCAGGGAGCTCTTCACTCGGGGGTCCAGGAATTCCATGAACCTGAGATCGTTAGATATGCCGATCACGCTCACCTTCGCGTTCTTGAGGTCGTCGTTGATCCTACACAGGTGGTAGAGGACGTCGTCCCCGCTCTTGGATACTAGCTGATCTATCTCGTCGAGAGCGATCACAATCACGCGCTTCTCCTGATCGATCTTCTCTCTGAGGATGCTGTATACTCGCTCGGTGCTCCAACCTGTGAACGGGATCTTCTCCTCGAAGTTCTCGATGAACCTGTTCCCGATGTTCTGCAGGACTCCGTACTGTGTGTCGATGACCTCGCAGTTCATGTAGATGAAGTGGACCCTCTTCAGGTCTGTTGTGGCGCGCTCTATCTCCTTGCCGATGTATTTCATGCACGCCGTCTTGCCGGTGCCGGTCTTCCCGAACAGCAAGACGTTGGAGGGCCTCTGCCCTTCGAGTGCTGTGACGAGGATAGATGCCAGCTGATTGATCTGCTCTTCTCTATGAGGCAACACGCCTGGGATATACGATGACCTCAGGACGTCCTTGTCCCCTTTGAAGATAGTCTTCGAGCTGACATATCGCTGGAATATAGTATCCTGCATCTCCGTCCCCCGCTGAAGCAAAAAGGCTCCTTTCCCCCCCTTGGTTTCCTATGGAAGCCGCTCTCGGAATCCACTTGAAACAGAGGGGATTATGGAATGCAATAGAGGCTACTTAAGCGTTAATTTTATTGTGAGATATCATTTTTTCCGCAGCCCGGATATTTTCGAGATTTGTTTGAGCCAGTAAGAATGGAGAATGGAGTGGTCAGAATAAAAGGTTTGGATGCACAAGCGTGCGCATTTCATGAGGGGGACCCCTTCGCTTCCGGTGGAACTGAATTTCGACGAGCTCTGGCGGGCAATTGAGTGGGCCTCCAACGGAACCCGGGGTTTCCCGGCCCCATAAACTGCCGGGAATCGTCGGCAAATACCATTATCTCCCGAAAGACCCTAAGCATTTGGCACACATGAAGAACGCGGTGATATTTGCCACCAGTGAAGAGACAGAAGAGATACGATCGCTTCTGAGTAACATAGATATCGGAGTCGTGAAGGAATATGTTCAGAGGCGAACTGCTGCTCATAGGACAGGGTTCCTCGGTCCCGGTAGAATCGACGGGATATTTGACGAGATGAAGTCGATGGACGTCGACTTGATTGTTGTGAATGGAGTCCTCAAACCCTCTCAACACCATTTCTTGGAGATGAAGTTCCAGAAGGAGTGTATTGACAGGCTGGGAGTGATTCTCAGGATATTCACTGATCATGCACACACGCAAGAGGCAATCGCTCAAGTCACTCTGGCCAAGCTCAGATATGAGCTCCCCTTCCTTCGCGAGTGGATACACAAAGCAAAGAGCGGCGAGAGGCCTGGATTCTTGGCAGGAGGAGCCTACGCTACGGATGTGTACTTCCAGCATGCGAAAACCCATACTAGACGGATTGAGGAGGATCTTGAGGAGCTATCAAAGCAAAGGGAAATCACTCGAACGAAGAGAAGAGAGAAGGGGTATTCTCTCGTGTCTCTTGCCGGGTATACCAACGCTGGGAAATCCGCCTTGATGAACAGGTTATGCTCAGCGAGCGTTGAAGTCGATGGTCGCCTATTCTCCACTCTTGCTACAACTACCAGACGAATCAAAGGGGTCCATGGGAACATGCTGATGAGCGACACCGTTGGGTTCATCAAGGACCTTCCTCCAGATCTGATCAATGCGTTCAACTCGACGCTGGAGGAGATTTTCTATGCCGATTTGATCCTCCTAGTCTTTGATTCAAGCGAAGACAGAAGCACTGTTGAGATGAAACTGTCAACTTCGCTTAACATCCTCCTTCCAAACATCGAAAACAGGAAGTTGGTAGTCGTTGGCAATAAGACCGACCTCATCTCCAAAGAGAGAGTGAAAGAGATGCGCTCGTTTGTAACTCCAATGATTAGACCTTATGAGCTCGTGATGGTTTCCTCGTTGACCGACGAAGGTCTAGAGATGCTCAAAGAGAGGATTGCCAGTATTCAAGATTACTCATCCGTGATTGAAGCGATTGTTCCGTTGACGAACGAGGTCTTCGGCTTCTTGTCCAGACTCCGAACAAAGGCTGACGTATCACAGATGATTCTGAAGGACTCGGTCAAGGTCGTGATTCGATGCAAGCCAGAAGAATCGGACAAGATCATGGGCCACCTGAGGACAATCGGAGCAATCAGAGCCGAACTGCGCACGAACGCCTCTGAGGGTGCCAACCAAGGCGAATCGGTTTCCACCGGAAGCGAAGGGGTCCCCCTCCACTGACTCAGAGCTTGAACTCCTTCTTCTTCTCAATGACATGATCCTCGAACTTCTTCGGCAAGGACCAAGCCAGGTATTCGATGTCATCCATGTTCCTGACGAACTTGGCCTTGCTCGACGTGTCAACGAGTCCAGCCAGCTCTCTGATCTTCTTCACATAGTCGTAGACCCACCAGGCACACACCACCAGGCCGATCGGCGCAGCTACCACGAGCCAGTAGACCCAGGTCCCGAACGGGTCTGAGAGGTAATTCTTGATTGGAAGCAGGTACGAGGGGACCGTTTGCGGTGGTTCCTGGGCCTCTGCGTGGAGCGCAAGCACTCCCACTATGCTGACGATGGTGAGGAAGCCGAACAAAAGAGCCAGGAGGCTCCCAAGCTCGAGCCTGTATTCCGTCAAGAAGCTCTTTGACAAACTCACACCTGAGTCCCGATAAAACGGTAACCTGTTAAAATGGTTTTGTGTCTTTTGGCGTTCGCTACATGTAATCCTAGCTCACATGAACAAAACGACAGGATGTCGGTGTGTGCGAATCAGCGTAATTGACACACGGAAGATAGCGGCACTGCTTTCAGTTCTCCTCGGCGCAATGGTCCTCCTTGCATCGGCATCGTCTGCGCCATCCGTACGGATATCAGAGGTATCGTTGCTGGACGACGGTCAGGAAGCCTCCACTTCCGGGATCCTCGTGGACATCCGCGTCTTTGACAGCGGAGCCGAGGCGCTCTTGCTCACTGATGATACTGACGGAGCCGTTCTCAAGGTCATCAGTTCGCCCGGCATCAGGCCACAGCCCAGCAGCTATGTCGACATCGGGGACGAGATTCGCGTTCTGGGCGAGGTATCCAATTCGAGGGTTTTATCCATCATGTACTGCAGCAGCGATCGTATCAATCTGATGAGGGCATCCGAATACGTCCTCACCGTTGAGATACTGTCGAGGAACTGGTTGCTGTTCCAAGGGGACGAGTTCCGCATATGTGGGTTCCTTGCGGCAGATACCTCCAACGAGACTCTTCGGCTCTTTGACTCGGACATGGATCATAGCATATCGCTTCGGAGCGGCGGACAGGACGTCTCGCGCCTCATGTCGAAGAAGGTCATGGTCGGAGGGATCCTAAGGTTCGATTCGAACTCCATGGGCTTCTACATCGATGCTGGCTCCATATCAATTGCCCATGACAACCCTTTTCTGGACGTCCAGCGATGAGCGTTTCCGTGGCATCCACGTTGCTCGCCTTCGATGACACAGATGCACCTGACGGGATGTGCACTACATACCTGGCTACCCTGGTCATCGAGGCACTAGCCGACTACGATTTGATGGGCCTTCCTCGGCTTGTACGGCTGAACCCAAACATCCCTTGGAAGACCAGGGGGAACGCCGCCATATGCCTTTCGTTCGGGCATGCTGCCGGCAAGGGCAGGGTGTGCGGCAACCTCGACGGCACCTCTCTGAAGTATTACGAGCGCGGAAGGCCGGCCGAGCCAGAAGATATCCTCCGCCGCGCATCTAAGGTGGTAGAGAGGGTCGCTAGATTCGAGTGCGAAAAGACAAACCCAGGGATTGTGTCATCCAATACCAGGCCTCCACCGTCACTCTACTGGAGAGCCGTCCGGGAGGTCGTGTCCCTCAAGGAAGTCGAATCCACACTCAGATCGTGCGGAGCTGTTTGGAAGAAGTACAAGTCCGGCCGCGGGGTGATCGGCGCCTCTGCGGCGATGTCGTGGCGGCCGAAAGACCGGACTTGGGAAGTCATTGCATACAGATTGCCAACCATGGTCGGGACCCCCAGGCAGATCGCTCCGAAGAGCGTCATCGCCATGGACAAGTCAACGCGAATGACTTTCAACAACTATGACTACGAGAACGGCCACATCGCAATAGCGCCAGGTTCCCCATGTCCCATCCTCTTCGGGATAAGGGGCGATTCGGCGGAGGAGCTGCTGAAGGCCAGGAGGATGATCAGGGGGGAACGGTCGGACAAATGGCTCCTGTTCCTGACCAATCAGGCGACGGAGGATCACATTGTCCGCAGGCGCGTCTCCGATCTCAGGCCGTGGGGATCGGCTCGAATCCACGTCCGCGTGGCCGCAGTCCCAGTGACTATCCCGGGAGGCCACGTGATCGTGAGGGTTTCGGACGGCGACGAGATGGACGCCGCGTTCTACGAACCCTCCAAGGGATTCAGAGAGGTGGCTCGCGAGCTTATTCCAGGTGACGATGTCGTCCTCTTCGGATCTGTGAGGAAGGAACCCAGGAGTCTGAATGTGGAGAAGATGATCGTGAACCGACTGGTCCAAGACGTCAGGAAGGTGCACAACCCCGTTTGCAAGAAGTGCAAGAAGAGCATGGGATCCATGGGTTCAGGCCAAGGCTACCGGTGCAAGAGGTGTGGCGAGAAAGCTAGTGAGTCCGCTGCGAAGTTCCAGAAGTTCGATCGGAAGATCGGGAAAGGATGGTTCGAGCCCCCTGTCGCCTCGCGTCGCCACCTTCACAAACCACTACGGCGAATGTCGAGGGTGAACATAGACAATCTATAAATACGCTCAGGCAAATCATCAGCCCAGGCATCGGCAGCACCATGGTTATCGGGTGCTGGGCGTGTGATGGATGATGAAGGAAGCAGTCATTGTAAGCGCTACCCGAACGCCCGTCGGCAAGTTCGGCGGCGCCCTCAAGGACCTGAGCGCCCCGAAGATCGGTGCGATAGCCGTCAGAGAAGCCGTGCGAAGGGCTAGGATCGAACCAAAGGACATCGAAGAATGCATCATGGGAAACGTCATCACTGCCGGGCTCGGACAGAATCCCGCGCGACAGGCGGCCCTTTGGGGTGGCCTGACGGATGAGGTTGCGGCGCTGACGATCAACAAGGTCTGCGGCTCCGGTCTGAAGGCAGTCATGCTCGCCGCGGACGCGATACTCGCGGGCAAGGAAAAGGCAATCGTCGCGGGCGGCATGGAGAACATGACCAATGCTCCGTATCTTCTAGAGAAAGCCCGGTTCGGCTACAAGTTGTTCGACTCGTCGCTCGTGGATTCGATGGTGAGGGACGGCCTCTGGGAGGTCTACAACAACTATCACATGGGCAACACGGGCGAGATCGTCGCCCAGAGAAACGGCGTCACAAGGGCCGATGCCGATAAGTTCGCCCTGTGGAGCCACCAGAAGTCCGTTGCGGCGATCAAATCGGGGGCGTTCAAGGAAGAGATTGTTCATGTCGAGCTTCCTTTGAAGAAGGAGGTCTCGATCTTCTCAGTCGACGAGGGTCCAAGAGAGGACACATCTCTTGAGGCCCTTGCCAAGCTGAAGCCCGTCTTCAAGAACGATGGTGTTCTCACTGCCGGGAACTCGTCGAGCATCAATGATGGCGCATCAGCGGTTGTCGTCATGGACTCCGAGCTCGCGAAGGAGAGAGGGATCAAACCTCTCGTAAAGATCGTGGACTACGTCACCTCAGGCGTAAAGCCAGAGCTCCTGATGGAGGCGCCCATACACGCAGTCAGGAAGCTACTGGAGAGGAACGGGCTCGAGGTCAAGGACATCGACCTCTGGGAGCACAACGAGGCGTTCTCTACCGCATCAGTTGCGATCATGAAGGTCCTCGGGATCCCCGAGGACAAGTTCAACGTCAACGGCGGCGCTGTCGCCCTCGGTCATCCGATAGGGTGCAGCGGCGCGCGAGTTCTCACCACCCTCATCTACGCCATGCGCGCGCACGGCTCAAGGCGCGGCATAGCCACGCTCTGCCTCGGCGGCGGGAACGCAGTAGCGATGCTTGTGGAGCGGTAGTCTATCAGGGTCCACTCAAAACCAACATATGGGGGAACGGTCTACCCCCGCCCATATCATCCGCGGAATGATGCAATGGACGCAAAGGAATTGATGGATGCCGTCGCAGAGGACAAGGGCAAGATCGTCGAGAGCCTCTGCTCTATGATTAGGCATGTTGCAGTTGGACCTGAGAACGGCGGCCCAGGTGAGGCAGAGAGAGGCAAATTCCTTGTGAACCTGGCGAGGGGCCTTGGCCTGAAAGACATCGAGGTTCTCGAATCGAGCGACCCGAGCGTCCTGAAGGGCAAGAGGCTGAACATCATCGTGCGGGTGAAAGGAGCCACCTCCAAGAACATGTGGGTAGTGACCCACATGGACACCGTTCCAGAGGGGGATTTGAGTGCCTGGAAATATCCTCCGTACGAACCGAAGATCGTCAAGGGCAGGATCTACGGGAGAGGCTCCGAGGACAACGGACAGGAACTGATGGCTTCCCTGTTCGGACTCGCCACCCTCGTTAAGAAGGGCGTGACTCCCGAGTGCAACATAGGCTTGGTCTTCGTATCTGACGAGGAGCATGGGAACGTACATGGGATCGATTTCCTCATCCCCAAGAGAGTTTTCAAGAAGGGTGACCTGGTCGTCGTGCCCGACCATGGTGAGCCGGATGGAGACGCGATATCCATCGTTGAGAAGGGCATAGCATGGCTGAATGTCGAAGTCATCGGCAAGCAGACGCACAGCAGCACCCCAGACGAAGGCATAAACGCCTTCGAGGTCGCCGCCCGATATATGATCGCAGCGGTCGATTCTCTTCGGAAGAGATTCCCTATCAAGAATCCGCTGTTCGAGCCGCCGGTGAGCACGTTCGTTCCGACGAAGTGCGAAGCCAATGGCCTGAACATCAACACTGTCCCCGGGAAGCTGGTGTTTGCATTCGATTTCAGAGTGCTGCCTGAATACAGTCTGGATGATGTCTCGTCGGAGCTTCGGCACATCGCAAAGAAGTTCGAGAAATCGACAGGAGCGAAGATCAACATATCCTTCCTTCAGAGGGCGGATGCCGCTCCGAGGACGGCCACCGATGCCGAGATCGTCAAGAGGCTCTCAAAGGCCGTAGAGAGGGTCAGAGGCATCAAGCCGCACCCGATTGGAGTGGGTGGAGGCACATGTGCAGCACCGTTCAGGCGAGCCGGGATCGATGCGGTTGTTTGGTCGACCATACCCGGAACTGCGCACGACGCGAACGAATACGCCAAGATCGAAGACCTCGTAGCCGACACGAAGGTGTATGCACTTCTGTTCGCAGGCAAGAACGTGAAGAACGTTTAGAGGTCCTGGGCGGCCATCGACTGCTTGTCGCCGAAGATTCGTTCCACCATCCAGTCGGGGTCGAACTTCCTGAATTCATCGTACTCCTGACCGATGCTCACATATGCTATTGGCTTCCCGATGGTCTTCGCAATCGACAATGCCGCACCGCCCTTGGCATCCGCGTCTATCTTCGTGAGAATGACAGCGTCTATGCCAACTGCGGCGTCGAACCTCTTCGCTTGTTCGACGGCGTCGGACCCGGCAAGAGCGTCTCCCACAAAGAATACGAGGTCCGGTTTCGCGACCCTCCGGATCTTCTTCATCTCGTCCATCAGGTTCGTGTTTGTTTGCATGCGCCCCGCCGTGTCGATGAGCACGATGTCCTTCCTCCTAGCCTTGGCATGCTCTATGGCGTCGTAGGCGACCGCTGCGGGGTCGCTCCCCTCCTGGTGTTTGATGATCTTGCACCCGAGCTTCTCTGAGTGCAATGTCAGCTGTTCGATAGCTCCAGCTCTGAATGTGTCTCCTGCAGCGAGGACGCAGCTCAGGCCATGTTTCTGCATCCTGTATGCCAACTTGGCGATCGCCGTCGTCTTTCCTCCGCCGTTGATGCCCACGAACATGATCACGAACGGCGGCGGTTTCGACTTGATCTTGTCGGTAAGAGCCAAAGTCTGGCCAGCGAGCACTCCCTTCACCGCGGCCTTCAGTGCTAGTTTGACGGCATCCTCGATGTCGAAGGCCTTGTCTATACTCTTTCCAAGCAGGTATTCCTTGACGCTCTTGGTGAGCTCCTCGGCGACTGGAAGGGCAACATCTGCTTCCAGAAGTCCGATTTCCAGGTCATGCAAGAGGCCGTCCAGAACTCCCTCCCTCAACCTTCGCCCTGACTCGTCAACAACTTCTGAGATGTAATCGATCGATTTGGTTTTGGCCTCGTGAGAAACGGAGAAGAACTTCTCTCTGAGACCTTTGAACATGATCGCCCTCAAGCCTTTCCAGCTGACTGAAGAAGCTCCATCTGGTCTTGGACCCTTTGTGTGAGCTCCTGGACCAATGCCTCCGTCTCGGCGGCCTTGTCTGAGATGGACTTGAACGCGCGGGACAAATCATCGATCTTCGAGTCAAGTATCTTCTCTGCCTCGTCGGGCTCCCTCTTGATCGACACACCAGAGCCGGCGCCCACGATGGCGTCCCTGTTGTCCGATATCTTCGCATGAATGTAAGAGTCAGCCCCCAACGGAACAAGGATATCATCTCCGGGGTTCCCCTGAGCCATCTGCTTGATGGTCTCTCGTGCCCGGACGTGCTCCTCTACTGCCAGCTGTATCAACTCTTGCTGTTTTGCCAGTCCTTCAAGCTGGGCCTTAGCGGTCTCCATCATGACGTAATTGTCTCTGAGTTCCTGCTCTGTTGGCATCTGCTTCGGATTCACTTCTTCGCCTCCAGCAGATGTTTCACCGCGTGGTCGGAGACCTCTGCTGCCTTGAGTGATTTCACGCCGGAGATCTTGATGAACTTGCGCTTCATCTTGTGCCTGCTCCCTATCAGCGCCATAGTCTTCTCGATAGCGGCCTTCTCATCCACAGCTGCAACCTCGAGCGTGAACGGTTGCCACTTGCGGCGCGACATCACGAATTCGCCGCTGACTTCGAAAGCTTTCATTTGGACCAGCCCGCCCTAGAGATAGCACTTCAGATAAAGCTTTTGCCGGGACACCGGCCTGCTGACCCGGTGATGCGCAACCTTCATAACCGATGGCCACAATGAGAACTGTTTGTGCATAGGACCATCGACTGTTTCTATCCAGGAAGTAGCTTCCCGGCGATATCCGTCACCGGGCGGTCGTGTGCCCTCAACTGCAAACACTGCTCCAAAAAGTATCTCGAGGGGATGGTTTCGGCTACAACTCCCGGAGAGTTGATGGAGGTGGCCGAGGCGCTTGCCGAGCGCGGAGCGCAAGGTTTCCTGCTCAGTGGAGGATTCGACAGCTCGGGCAAGGTGAGAATGGTCGACTTCGCGGAGGCGATCGAAGAGATCAAGAGCACGACCGATCTCAGAGTGAATGCGCACATCGGGCTGACGCCGCTTGACGAGATCCAGCGGCTTGTCAGGTGCGGGATCGATTCCTTCTCCGTAGATGTATATGGCTCGGAGGAAACCATCCACGAAGTGCTTGGGCTCAACGCTTGTCCGGAGGACTACATAGGAGTCGTTGAGGCCCTCCAAAGGTCAGGAGCGAGTGTTGTCGCTCCGCACATATGTGTCGGCATCCATGGTGGTCGTCTCGGGGGCGAGAACGCGGCCATCGAGCGACTGAAGAAAGTCGAGCTAGATGTCCTCATATTGATATCGCTCATCCCCAACAAGGACACCGAGTATGACTCGGTTTCTCCTCCCAGCAAGGACATGGTCCTGTCCGTAATCAGGAAGGCTAGGGCCGACTTGCCCGACACGAAGCTGTTGCTCGGCTGCATGCGGTCCAAGCTTGACAGGTCCTCAGAGTTCGATTTCGTGGAGGCGGGTCTGAACGGGATCGTGTTGCCCGCTTCGAGTACCGTCGAAAGACTGAAGAGTGGGGGCTACACCATCAAGAAGCGGTCCGTTTGCTGCTCGCTCGTCTGATCTCATTTGTAAATCGAGCTTGCCCCATACTTGCGCTCGATGGGGATGAGATAGGTGACCCATGCGATGTTGGTCACGACGAAAGCGCTCATCAGCAGAGAGATGATTCCCGTGAATGTGCCCGAGAGCTCCTTCACGACATCCACCCTGATGCTCGTGTTCGGGTTTTCCATGTCGTTCAGAACTAGGTGGTACAAAACAAAGCCAGAATAGGGCACTTCGATCACCAGAACCTGGTTCTCTAGGACTTCGAAATTCTCTCTATTCAGCCGGTAGGAGGACATGAGGTTCATCGATTCTGGACTGTTCGGCTCCCAATAGTCTGAGAAGATCTTGTCTTCCAGGAGATAGACCTCGACCTGTTTCGCGGCAGTCACATCCACCTCGTTCGTCTTGACCAGATTCATGATATCGGATGAGTAGAAACTGGGAGGTTCCACGCCCGGGCTTACTACAATCCTCTGCTGGACCGAGCTCTCGACTGCATTCACTATGGAAGGGACCGCCAGAACCATGGCAGCGATCCCCGCCACTATTGCAATAAGGACCGCCCTCTTCATCGAGTTCTTGGCCATCAGGTGCCGCGCGCTGGAGCTCCTCGCGAACTTGATCTCCAGCATCCTGAAGAAGAAACTCTCAAGACAGATGATCAGCAGAAGAAGGACAAGGACCGCCAAGAACGAGTCGAGCGGCACATACAGATGTGGCTTCAGGGTCGCTCCACCGACCACGAATATTAGGAGAAACCCCAGGGCTATCAGCATCACTGCCTGAACGATGTAAAGGGTCAGTTTGATCCTCCTGATCCTGCTTAGCCTGATAGAATCTTCGAGGACCCTTCCTGATGCTGGCATCGATTGTTTAAATGACGAGGTCTTGATAAATAGTTTTGCTAGTGGTTCTCGATTGAAGCCAGCCGTCTGCACACTAGGTAGACAGCTGCGAATTCGGGCACTGCGCTCTTTCCGGCGTCCAAAGAGAACGTCTGGTCTCTGAGGCGGAGCTCAGCTGGCTTCTCGAGGATCACATGGACATCCCTATCGCCGAATGCTTCGGGGACCGCATCTCTGAAGGGGTCGAACTTGTCAAGCTCCTCCCTTTCAAGAGGTACGACCTTGAACCCCGTCTTTCCGTGGAGCGAGCTCGGCAATCTTATCAGTCTCTTGATGTCGGATGTCACTGGCTCGTCGGTCTCTCCCTTCATCTTCATCTTGACCTTCATCTCTACGATATCGATGAACGCGTCCGCATGCCTCTTCTCAGAAAATATCTCGAATGTGTTGTCAGAACGCATCCTGTCAACCCCTCGCTTCCCCTTAGGACCGGTGAACAGGTCCTTGTAGAGTCCATCAATCGTCTTCTTGCCTATGTCCCTCTTCGATTCCGAAACCATGGTCTGCAGTCTCAAAGTCGCATCTGCTCGAGGCACGCTTTCAAGATCCACCAAGAGCGCATCGATCCCCCTCCTTATCCGCGCCCTCCACCCGCCCTCATCGAGAGCCGGCATGGTCCGCTTGTGATCTGAGCCCACCCGGTCCTTGAATCTCCCGAGCTCGAACACGGTCGCCGGAAATACCCAGTCCATGTCCAAGTCGGTCCCTGTGACGTAGTCCACGATTTCCCTCCTCTCGTGGCTCGAGAGCTTGATCACCCTCGGGCTGTTGATGTGGACATGATAGCCCCTACCACCGGAGAAGACAATCCTTAGCTCGTCGTGGTCGAATCCGAGATCGCCCAGAAGGAACTCGTCGATTAGCCGAATGACTTCCTGCTTCACCCTCTTCAGCATCTCTTCATAGGGAAGGTTCTGGGCGCCCTCGACGTGGTCCGCATCGAGGTCGAAGATGAGGTCTGCGCCTTGCCACTTTTTCTCCACCATGGTCGGCGCGTTCGGTTTCTCATAGTATGCACACGAGTAGTAGACGTGTGAGGGCGCCTGCTCTACTAGGTATTTCTTGAGCGCAGCCCTTGTCGGGAAACCCAGGTGCCTCATGACGAACTGCCTGTCGAAGAACATGAATCCGAATTCCCTTTTCGAGAAACGCTCCGGCATGAAAAGCGCGGTCTCCCTGTAGTACTTGGAGAACCTATCCATTACGAATCGCACTGACTCGTCCGAAGGCATCCTGCCGAGTCATGTGACTGACCTGTATATTAAGCTCACATCTGCCCGACCACTACACGTATCCGATAGCATCAGAAACAATAAAAAGGCCCCAGCTCCATCAGCGTTGCCAGCGTGGGTATCTGATGATCAAGACATACATTCGCGTCGAGCTGAGCAGCGAGGGAGAATCGCCCAAGCAGATCATCGAACGGATGAGAAGGATGGGTGCTGTCCCCATCGTAGGCGATTACGATTTCGAGATGGATCTGGAAGATGATGAGAGGCTGTTCGACAAGCTCGAGGAGATACATCTCGCGCTCAAAGGCTCGAACGTTAGATACACACTCACAACCCGCACCGATGCCGAAGCGGCCTCCGTGGCCAGGAGCAGGCACGAGATCATACACTACGTGGACCAGAAGCCGATCGAGCTGAAGAAATCGTTGTACAAGGCCAAGCTGGAACGATGGCGTGACATGGGCCTCGATGTCTCCGAGCTCGAGGAGCTCCTAGAGAAGGATCTCGCTCATTTCAAGGCTGCGAGCAAGGAATTCTTGAGGACACATCTGAACCACCTGTCAGTGGTGAAGGACAAGCGTGTCCCGGACAACCAGATCGACGGTGAGATTCTCGCTCTCCTTGATGAGAATGGGAAGACCCTGAGGCAGATCATGTCCGTGACGGGCTATTCGGAGGATACGGTCACCCTCTCGCTCGGGCGGCTCATTTCGTCCGAGAGCGCACGGCGTGTTCAGCGGGATTCCGTGGAAATCTACTGTCTGATACCTCCGCCTGCACCGCCCGTGAGGAAGGCTCTGCAAGTGGTGCCCGCGATGGACCAGGACGAAGCCGAGGAGAGGGTCTATGCCTCCATCAATTCGGACGGCATCTCTTTAAAGGACCTCGTCAGGATCGCGAAATTGCCCAGGGAACAGCTCGCGAAAGCCATCGACGCCCTGATCAAGAAGGAGAAGATACGGAAAGAGCTCAGGGCCAAGAAGGAGTATTATTCTCAGACATGAACCGCCGCCTCGACGAGTATGCTGGCCATCGTTCCAAAGGTTTAATAGAGAACTGCCCGATTGAGCGGCGTTCACAGGGTGACTGATGCGCGCGTTCGATCTGCAGGATGTACGGTTCAAGCACAGGGGTTCGGATCATTGGGCCCTTGACGGTGTATCTCTCCAAGTGGAGAAAGGTGAGTTCGTCACGCTCCTTGGCTCGAACGGTTCCGGCAAATCCACCATCTGCATGTTATCAAACGGGCTCATACCGCACGCTCTCCCGGGCGACCTGCAGGGCAAGGCCGAGATCTTCGGATTCGATGTGAAGGAGCATTCGGTCGCTGAATTCTCGACGAAGGTCGGGATAGTCTTCCAGGAACCAGAGAGCCAGCTGTTCTGCATGAGCGTCGAGGAAGAGGTTGCATTCGGACCAGAGAATCTTGCCGTGCCTCGGGAGGAGCTCAGGGAGCGGGTCGAATGGGCCCTGGAGCTCGTGGGCATGAAAGGTTACAACGATCGTTCACCTTTCAGCCTCTCCGGCGGCCAGAAGCAGCGCGTGGCTATCGCCGCAGCCCTCTCGATGCGTCCGGACATGCTCGTGCTCGACGAACCCGCGTACGCATTGGATCCGGTTGGCAGGGTGGAGCTCTACCAAGTTCTCATGCAGCTCAAGGAGCAGCATGGCATGACCGTGCTCCTGGCCGAGTGCGACTCAGAAGAGGCAGCCAAGTACTCTGACAAGGCCGCTTTGATGAAGGATGGTCGAGTTATCTCATATGGGGCACCACGTGAGGTGCTCAAGGACCCTGAGAGGTTGCGCTCCCTCGGCGTAGTGCCTCCACAAGTGTCCGAGGTCTCTGCCCTCCTCAAAGAACGCCTTAAAGGCTCGGATTTCTCATTCATCAGTGTTGACGAGGCCGAACGCTCGATCAAAGAGAAGTTCACGAATCGCAAGCGAGGGAGAGGACCATGATCCCGAGAGCTCCCGCGTCGGCGGACCGGGACAAGATCATTTCAGTTCACGGGTTGAAGTTCGTCTACGACGGGGGCGTGCAGGCACTCGCAGGGATCAATCTAGATGTCAGAAGGGGCGACTACCTGGCCATCGTCGGAGGCAACGGCTCTGGGAAGACGACCCTCGCGAAGAACCTGATCGGGCTCCTCAGGCCTACTAGTGGGAGCGTAACCATCAATGGCATTTCAACGTCCGGGCTGACGGTGGCCGAGCTCGCGAAGGTCATCGGATTCGCCTTCCAAAACCCGGATCATCAGTTGTTCTGCTCTTCCGTGGTTGAGGAGGTCAGGTTCGGCCCGCTCAATCTCGGATTCCCTGAAGCGGAGGTGGCGAAAAAGACCGCGCTTTCGATCGAGGCGATGGGCCTATCGGCGGTCAAGGACCAGCCACCGTTCTCACTGACTCTGGGCGAGAGGCGGCGAGTATCCATCGCATCCATAATGGCCATGGATCCTCAGGTGTTCATTCTGGATGAGCCGACAACCGGTCTTGACGCCCGCGAAACTGACGATTTTATGGACTGCATAGATCGGCTAAACCGCGACGGCCACACGGTGGTGCTGATCACCCATGACATGAAACTGGTAGCGAAGCACGCCAAGAGGGTCGTCGTGATGTCAGAGGGGAGGATAGTCCTGGACTCCGACCCAGGAGGGGTCTTCACCGACCTGGAGCTGCTGCTGCGTAGCAAGCTCGTACCCCCTCCCGTGGCTCAGCTGGCCCACAGACTCTCCTCCTTGGGAGTGCCTAGGGAGGTGCTCTCTCCAGAGGAGCTCGTGTTCCATCTCATGTCCAGGCGAGGTGCTGGCAAATGACGGGCTTCATCGACCTCTACACCGAGGTTGGCACGTTCCTGCACAGGATGGACCCGAGGGTGAAGATTGTCGCCGTGGCTACGCTCAGCCTTCTAGCTCTCATCATGAGCCATCTCGCCTACCTTCTGATCTTGGCGGCTGTCATGGTAGTCCTGATCCTCTTCGGGAGGGCAAGCTTCAAGAAGACGATGCTCGCCTTCAGTTATGTCTTCAGGGTGATGGCGCTCATAGTCGTCCTGTGGCCGTTATTCAACCCCGGCGGGACTCCCGTGCTCTTCGAGCTCGGGCCGATAACGATAACTGAGCCGGGCATCTTGGCCGGCATCGCCACAGCAGTCAGGATCTTCTGTCTCGCCGCAGCATGGTACCTTCTGATGTTCACGACCTCCCAGCGGGATCTCGTTCGCGGCCTCGTGAAAATGGGCCTGAGATTCGATTTCGGCCTTTCACTCGCGATGGCTCTCAGGTTCCTGCCTACATTCAGTGCAATAGTGGCGTCGATCAAAGATGCCCAGCGTGCAAGAGGACTGGAGCTGGACAAGGGCAATTTCAGAAAAAGGGCTAGGGACTATGTGGCGGTCCTGGTTCCCACCGTCATCACCGCATTGAAGATGGCTGACACGCTCTCCCTCGCCCTGCAATCAAGGGCGTACGGTGCGAGAACAGACAGAACCTACATGCGCGAACTGAAGATGCGCGCAGCCGACTATGTCGCCTTGTTCATTGCAGTCGCCGTGTTTGCATTACCCGTCACCGCCAAGTACATCTTCTCAATTCCTCTGTGATGTACATGATTCAGCTATCGAACCCTGGAGAATATAAGTAGGAGTTAGTAGTCTTGGCAAGCGTTAGCATGGAATCTCAGACTCCCCCGAAGACCGTGGGGGCCACACCTGCGAAGTTCGTTTCGCCCAGAACAGTGGCCTTGTACGCTGTCCTCACCGCGCTGACCACCGCAGTCACGATGACTCTTGTTATTCCTCTCCCCACCAGAGGTTATTTCAACATTGGAGATGCGATGGTCTTCTTCAGCGCCTTCACCTTTGGCTGGCGCGCAGGTATGATCTGTGGCGGCATTGGATCGGCGGCGGCGGACCTTCTGCTCGGATTCGGATACTTCGCTCCAATAACACTGGTTGCAAAAGGTTCCGAGGGGCTGGTCGCGGGTCTTCTCGGACCGGCCTACAGGGGAACGACACGGATGAAGATTCTTGGTATTTGGGCCGGCGGCTCATGCATGGTCACGACATACTTCGTCGGCGAATGGGTCTTGTATGGCTTCGGCAACGCAGCCCTAGAGCTGCCATTGAACATCGGCCAGGTGCTCTTTGGAGGCCTGATTGGTCTTGCGCTCTCCCAAGCCATATCTCAGTACAGGAATCAGCGTCCCAAGACACCCTGAGCCTGGGCAAGAGCTCTCTACTTTTTGAGCTTCGACAGCTCCTTCTCGCCTATCTTATCCCTGGGCAGAATCCTCTTGACTGAGCCCATCATCTGCATGCCGAAGTTCATCAGGAAGGCCGGCATCGAGATGCCCCATCTGGTGCCGGTCTCGACCATCTTGCCGGGGTTCATGATGCCATGCGGGTCGAGCGTCTCTTTGAGCGATCTTATCAGCTTCGCGCCCTCCTTCCCCCGGACCTTGGCCAAGTTGCCCGCGAAGAATATCCCGAGCCCAACCGGCCTCCCGCCGTTGTCGAACGCGAGATCGCCCAGTCTCTTGGCGAAACCCATTGCCGCGGTTGAGGCCACAAGTTTGCGCTCATCCGTCAGGTAATATGGCATGAGCATGACAGTGTTGTTGTCCGCGACAGTGCCTATCAGAGGCGCGTTCATCTTGAGCTGTTTGATGATCTTCGCCGTGCCCTCGAGGACGACGTTCATCCTGTCGATCGGGACAAGAATCTCGCCTGGGATTGCTCCCACTCCAAGCTCTCTAACTCTGAACTCGTAGTTCCTCTCGGACCACTCGTGTTCGGCGGTCTCCTTCGGTTCCTTCTTGGCACCTGCGGCGGTGAATATGTCGTCGATGGTCTTCTCCTCGTAGTCGACCTGGGCCTTGGTGCCAGTGAGCGCCATGGTCACCATACACCCGACCTCGGGTGCGTGCTTGCCAATTGCTCTCAGGTAATCGAAGTGCAGCCTGTCGCCGAACATAATGTGCATCGGGGCAACGCCGGACCTCACCAGCTTCTTGAGGGCCGGCTGGAATTTCATGATGTCATCGAACGAATAGCTGACGGGCCTGAGCTCCTCAGGCTTGGGAAGGATGGAGAACGTGACCTCAGTCACGATGCCCATCGTGCCCTCCGAACCGACGAACAGCCAGTTCAGGTTCGGACCGGCACCGTTCTGTGGGACCAGCTTGTCGCCAGTGTGTACTATCTCGGTGGTCGGCAGTACGATCTCCAGGTCTCTGATAATGTCGCCCGCGCTGCCGTACTTGAACGCCCCTATGCCTGTCCCGCCAGTGCCGATCCATCCGCCCAAGGTTGCAGACGGCGCGCTACTGGGGTAGCATGGCAGGAAAAGGCCCTTGGCGTCCAGCGCATCTGCCAGCGCCTTCCAAGTGATACCTGCTTGGACCGTCACGACGAGGTTCGTCTCATCGATAGAGATGATTTTGTTCATTCCGGTCATATCGATCGTGATGCCGCCCTTGACCGGGACGGAACCGCCAAGGCCCCAGGAACCCGCCCCCCTCGGGACTATTGGTTTGTTGGTCGAGATGGCTTTCCTAACGATCTGGACGACATCCTGCGTGTACGCCGGTCTTACGACCTGGTCGGGCATGGTCTTGAAAATGAGATCCATTTCTTTCGGAAGCGGTGCGAGATCGTGGCTGTAGAGCCTTCTTTCCATCTTGTCATCCGTGGTCTCCATCGTTAACACCTACTGGCATGCGATGAGTGGGAGGTCTGCCGGTCCTCCCCTGGGCAAGGTAAGCCCTCATTGCCAATAACCTTTATGATGTGTAACACCTGGTCTGTTCACAGAGGGCAACTAGATGCATCACAACCAAACGGCATCCCGGCGAAATCCTTTTATCTCGCTTGGTAGTGAGTGGAAGTCCACGCACGACGCGTATAGCGTCGGGAGAGGGGAGACAGAATGCATTCGACACTTAGAATGATGGCGCTGTTCATGGCCCTGACAGCGATATTCGTCGCCATCGGTTACGTGCTAGGGGCCGTGTTCTTCGGGGATTGGATATTGGGGTCTCTCATGTTCCTGGTGTTTGCTGGTCTGATCAACTTCATCAGCTACTTCTTCAGCGACAAGATCGTCCTGTGGTCGTATAGGGCAAAGCCAGCCTCTAAGGCCGAGCAACCCAGGCTATATAGCATCGTGAACAAGGTGTGCCTCAAGGCCGATCTACCAATGCCGAGGATTGCGATTATACCGACCCAGACGCCAAACGCCTTCGCGACCGGGAGGAACAAGAACAACGCGGTCATAGCAGCCACTGAGGGCCTCATGTCCCTTCTGACAGACGACGAGCTCGAGGGCGTGCTAGCTCACGAGATGGCTCACATCAAGGACCGGGACATACTGCTGATGTCCGTCGCAGCAACGATAGCGGGTGCGATATCCTTCGCCACAAGGATGGCCCTCTGGAGCTCACTGGGGAGCCGCAGGGGTAATGGGAACATTCTAATCCTTCTGCTTGTCGCGATAACCGCTCCACTCGCCGCTCTCTTGCTGAGATTGGCGATATCTAGGAGCAGGGAGTACAAGGCGGACAAGGAGGGCGCGCTCATGATCCAAAGGCCGTTGGCCCTGGCCAGAGCTCTTGAGAAGCTGGAGGAGGGCAACAGGCGGAGACCGATGACCAGGGGAAGCCCTTCGTCATCATCCTTGTTCATCGTGAATCCTTTCACGGGCGGGACCTTCGTTACCCTGTTCATGACCCACCCCCCGATCGCTAAGAGGGTCAAGAGGCTCGAGGACCTCGCGGACAAGACCGGGTTCATAGGATGATTGAAGGAACCTCCTTCGCTCTCCAATTCATTCTTGCAGGAACTTGACCATTAGCACGTCGTCGTGGTACTCCTTGCCCTCTTTGTTGGCTTTCGGGATACGGCCCACTTCGATGAATCCGATCCTCTTGTAGAGCGCCTGAGCCCTCTCGTTGTAGTCTAACGTCTTGAGGTGAAGCATCTCCAGGCCACGCATGCGCCTGCGCGCAAGCTCGATGATATTGATCATCAACGCCTCCCCGATCCCCTTGCCGCGCATCTCGCGGCTCAGGGCGATGCCGACGTCCGCTGCGTGCGAAGTCTTCCAGGGCAGACGGCTGACCGTGCAGTTGCCCACGATCCTCCCGTCGACCTCGACGAGGAGCATCACCCCTTTCCTCCTTCTGATGTCCGCCCGCCACGATTTGAGCCAGGCTCTTTCATCTTCAAGGCCCACACTCGTGTTCATGAGTAGTCCAGACCTCTTCTCCACGACTAAGGCGTTAATGAACCTCATCAGCTGGACTGCGTCCTTCGGCCTCGGCTCCCTGAAAAGAACCCGCGTGCCGTCCTTGGCCCTGAATTTGAAAGCGACCACGCCTCAGAAAGCTACTCCCCGAAGAAGAAGCTTGTGCACACAGGCGTCAGCCAATCTTTTCCCATTTCTCAAGCTTCATGACGCTAGACAGAGTGCCGCCCTTCTTGATCTCCTCTCTCAGCCTGTTCTCCTTCTCGAGGACATCCAAGGCCCTGTTCGCGACCTCGACTGCGTTCTCCTGAGGTACGACGACAACACCATTCTCATCGCCGATTATCCAGTCGCCGGTCCTCACAGTTACTCCACCGCAGAGGATCTCGTGTCCGATGCCGCCGTAGCCTTTCGGCTCCCCCGCATTGGATGCTATGTGTTTCGAGAAGCATGGGAAGCCCATGTCGATGATAGCTTCGATGTCTCTGACCGCCCCGTCGACTACTACACCGGCGACCTTCTTGGTCTTGCAGCTCCAGGAGGCGAGTTCTCCCCAAACAGCGATCTCGCCTCCGCCGGCGTCGACAACGATAACGTCACCGGGTTTGGCCCGGTCCACCGCTTCGACGGACTTGGCCCAATCACCGTTGATGGTGTGAACCGTCAATGCGCGTCCGACCATCTTGACACCGTGCTCGATCCTAGGATGGATCCTCTTCATCGCCCCTTTCTTGTGCTGGGCGTCTGCGACGTTGGGTGAAGACACCTTGGAGAACGCGACGAAGAGCTCGTCCTCGCGGTACTTCTTAAACAGGTCCGTGCTGACCTTCCTACCCGTGGAAATGGATCTCTTGACCTTCCGGGCTGCCCCGGCCACATCCTTCGCTTTGATTATGGCTCCGCCAACGATGATTATCGATGCTCCTGCCTTCACGATGCTGGGGGCAGTCTCGCTGTTTATGCCTCCAGCGACGGCAATCGGAAGCTTGGTGGCCTTGGCCAGCCCCTTCAGCTCGGAGAGCGGCGAGCCTCCAACCATCTGCTCATCGACGCCAACATGGACGCAGATGTAGTCCGCGCCCATGCGTTCAACCTCCTTGGCCCTAGTCTCCTTATCTCTTACATTGAACAGGTCGACCATGACCTTCGCACCATACTGGCGGGCGGTCAGGACGGCTTCCGTGATCGTAGGGTCGGATGACACGCCAAGAATCACGACGACATCTGCACCAGACTTCGCGGCTATCTCCACTTCTGCTCCCCCGACATCGATTGTCTTCATGTCGGCCACGATTGTGTGTGTCGGGAAGGCCTTCTTCAGTTGCCTGACGATTTCCATGCCCTCGCTCTTGATCAGAGGCGTTCCCGCCTCTATCCAGTCAACGCCTCCTTTGACGGCGGCAGTGGCTATCGGGATTGCACGTTCCCCATGCACGAGGTCGAGAGCGACCTGTAGGATTGGCTTCATCGGTTCGAACACCTCATTCCACCTGTAAAAACCTGTCGAAGGGACAGTACTGACCTGCGAGTGCCGGAACCACCCGAGGAATCATCGATGGAGAGGATGGCTCATTCTCTCTGCCGCAACCAGAAAGAAACAATAATAAGCGGTTCACGTCATTCTCAAGAATAGATGGTGCAGAAGCCGGGTGAAAGGGAAAGGTGCGCGACGGGCCTGGAAGGCCTCGACACCATACTATATGGCGGCATCCCCAGGGCCAACACGATCCTGTTGACAGGCAGCTGCGGCACAGGCAAGACCTCGCTGGCGCTCGAGTTCCTCATACACGGTGCGATCAAGGGCGAGAACTCACTTTTCATATCAGTCACGGAGAACTCGGAGAAGCTTCTCCAAAACATCATGCCGTACAAGTTCTTCGACAGGAACCTCATCAAATCCGGAAGGCTGGTATTCGTCGATCTCCCAATCATGTATGAGCGCCTGGGAATGACGAAGGCCGAGCTGAGCATGGAGGAGATCGACCTCCTCGCGACCGCGATCAGCGACTTGGCGGCAGAGCTCGGCACCAAGAGGCTCGTGATCGATTCGATAACATCCGTTTGTTACAAGCTCAAGACATCTGAGAAGATCAGGGACTTCATTCTGAAGCTCGGGAAGGCGCTCTCGGACCTGAACTGCACGTCGATCTTGGTGGGCGAGGTCCCCGCAGAATCGACGTCCTACTCCAGTTTCGGGGTCGAGGAGGCCATCGCGGACGGGATCATACTGATGGCGAACATGGAGCGGAGAGGCGATCTGCTCAGGACGCTTCAAGTGATCAAGATGCGGGGCACGATGCACTCGAGGGCCAAGTACGTCCTGGACCTTACTCCGATGGGAGTGCTCCTGGTGCCACTGCTTAAGGGAGGTAGCACTGGATGAGCCCGGAGATGATCAGCGCACAGCAGATCGCCAATGAGCTCTCGGAGACGCCTCCGGCCTCTGCCGTGTCGCTCCAGATGAGCGTCGATAACTACCTGGACGTGATCAGGGGCGTCATAGACTTGTTCGCCAACAAGAAGGACATGGATGTGATCTACGTCACAGCCACGATATCGTCCGACGCCATCAAGAGGGTGCTGGAAGCGCTGGACATAGACTCCTCCAGAGTGTACTTCGTGGACTGCATATCCCACATAATGATGGGCGTTCAATCTGCGCGGCAGGACGAACACACGACCCTCGTCGAGAGCCCGACCATGCTGGAGAACTTGATGCTTAAGGTCGAGTACCTGATCAGGAGGTCCCAGTCGAAGAACAAGCTCGTGGTCATCGACTCCATCAACTCTCTCGCGATCCACAACAACAACTGGATCCTGTCCGAGTTCCTTCACATACTCGTTTCGGGCCTAAGGTCGAGGGAGGCGTACACCATCATACTCTCCGTCGAGGAGCACTCGACCCCTGACATAAACAACATGGTCAACCTCGTGTGCGATCACGGCATACACGCGGGAAAGAAACATGAGGGTTGAGATGAACCTCACAACGATCGGCATTCCGGCACTGGACGAACACCTGGGTGGCGGCATTCAGAAGGGCTCCACTGTGCTCGTCATGGGCAGCCCGGGCTCCGGGACCGAGTTCTTCGCCAAGCAGTTCGCGTCGGCGGGGACCGAGACCGTCACTTACTTCACATCCACCGAGAGGGACGAGGACGTTCTGGGGGTCATGCGCGAATACGGATGGAGGACGGATCTGAGGATCATCAACGTGGGCACCAAGTACTATGAGGGAGTGCTCGCCAAGAAGCTGGAGATCAGCAGGTTCAGGCAGGAAGGGATCACCCTCGGCGACGTGAGACGCTTTAGGGAGCAGGATGCCGCCAAAGAGGAGAACTTCCTCACTTTCCTTGCGTACGAGGTCTCTAAGCTCACGCCACCGTTCAGGGTCGTGATCAACTCTCTCGACTTCTTTCTCGAGAACTACGACAGCTCCGAGGTGCTCATGGCCATGCGCACTGTGAAGGCACACACGCAGCACTCCGAGAGCGTCACCCTGATGACCATGTTGAAGGGAGTGCACGACTCGCGCATCCAGAGCAGCATCGAGGACCTCGCGGATGTCATAATCGAGCTGGACAGGGAGAAGGTCGGGCACGAGTTCAAGAAGTTCATCATCGTGCAGAAGGTCAGGAACAGGCCCGCAATGGTGGGCATAATCCCCACGACCTTCGACAAGACTGGGATCAAGCCCGGATGAGTGCGTCCTTCGACAGGTCGCACTTTCTGTGAATGTCGTCGTTTTCGTACTGACTCACGTGGAAAAGAAGACTACGTCTTCTTGTTACGAGGAATAATGCGACATAGCCAGATGTGTCGAATCGGCAATTATCGAATCCGATAACGACCGCGCCTGATAATCACCCGCAAAGCTATTTAAGCTCAGTTCGGTCGTATTAGTCTCCACGCAGGCCGAAAGGCTTGCAGGAGGACAAAACAATGAAGAAGATCTGGGCAATCCGCAAGGATGCCGAGGCAGTGTCCCCAGTCATCGCAACCATCCTAATGGTCGCGATCACTGTTGTTCTAGCGGCCGTGCTATATGTCATGGTCCTAGGATTTGGCGGGACGACTACTCAAACCCCAACGTCGAGCATAACGAAGTCGACCGTGACCAACGGTGTGAAGTATACCTTCGCCCCGATGAGCAAGGACACGCCATGGAGCGATGTGTCATTACTCATCCAGGACCAGTCGGGCAACACACAGAGCTGGGCGCCAGCGACCACGGACCTGAACGCCGGCACTACCGATGTCTGGAATGGCACGTCCAAGGCATTGGGATCGTTGACCGTGTTCTGCACGTTCACCGATCTTGCAGGTAACGGCTACGTGAACCAGGGTGATTTCGCCACCTTCCAGACAATTGGGACCGCGTACTCAGCATCAGTCACCTACACAGTGACCGTGATGCACGACCCATCGTCCGCTGAGATATGCCACGCCAGCTTCAACGGCTAGACGAGCGGGCATCTGAAGTGGATAGAAACCGATCAAACCTTTTCCCTTCCCTTTTCATTCTTCAACATGTAGCGGCGGCATTTCATCTCTCAGCGTTTCTTTTCGAACCTGCCGTCCAGCGAGTGAATCCCTGATGCAACCATTTTAATATTCACAAGCGTTTATGAACGGGTTGGGACGCTGCCCCGCGTTCCAGGAAGGTTCGATTCCATGAGCAAGAAGTGCTGGTTGAGAAAGTACGATGCTGAAGGCGTTTCGCCTGTGATCGCAACGATCTTGCTGGTGGGCATTACCGTGGTCTTGGCGGCTACTCTGTACGTCATGGTCTTCGGATTCGGGAACAACTCGACCAACTCTCCTCCCGTGGCGAGCTTCACGAAGTCATCAATTCCGGATGGCTTCAAGTTCGCATTCACACCTTTTTCTAGGGACACGGTCTGGGGCGACCTGTTCATTGTCCTCGTTGACGGGAGTGGAAACACCGTGACCTTCGACAACATGACCACACAGTCCCTGGCAACGGGTTCTTTGGTAACGGTCAGCTTTGGCAGCCGGGCTCTTGGCTCGCTCACGGTGTTCATGAACGTCACGGACCTCGCTGGTAACGGCTACGCCAACCAGGGAGACTCATATTCGCTTACTACCAGCGGAGGGAACTTCTCGAATGCGGTGACCTATGAGGTCTTCCTGATGCACGGTCCGACAGGGTCCCTGATCGACTCCATGCCCTTCCTGGGCGACTGAGCAGCTCGAGCAAGGCTTTTCAGCCCATCTAGCATATGCCTGAGCGTGAGCGCACCAGGGCCTGGTCTGGACATCATGAACGCCTCAGAGGCGGAGGCGTTCGTAATAGAGCTCCTCAGGCAGAGGGGCCCGCTCAGCACAATGGAAATCGAGAAGCTCGCGCGCAAGGAGCACAAGCGTTGTCCCGACCAGACGGTCATTTTCTTGACGAAGATGCGGAAGAAGGGCATGATCAAGGGCGAGGCCTCGATTGAGAAACGAGGCTGGGTCTGGTGGGTGCCCTAGTGAACAGCGAAGAGAACGTCCGGGTCTAATAGAGCATGACCGAGGTCTTGGCGATCTGGTCCGTCCACTTCTGCCTCGGGTCCTTCGTGTCAACAGCCATGCCGATGATCCAGTCCAGGAGCAGGAGTACCACGAAGATCTTGGATATGTTCCTGAGAATCGCCTTGGCGAAATCCACCTTCCCCGTCGTGGAAACTGTCTTCAGATGGAGCAGCATCTTGCCAACCGTTCCCCCTATCGTAGCGTCGAAGAGCGCGCAGTACAGGAAGAACAGGCCTCCTGCGAAGAACCAGGGGTAAAACAGAGGGGTCCCCAGCACCCGGAAAAGGATCGAAATTGGTGCATAGATGATCAGCGCGTCGATGATGATGGCCGCGAACCTGCGGGCCCAGTGTTCCTGGAGCGCCTTGTCCTGGCTCAGGTAGTCGAATCCTGTTACCATGCTAAATCAGCCTCCTTTCTCGGATGCCCCGCTCATGTATATTACTTTCCATCTGGAAAGCGTGGTGCCACTCGGATCGCCCGTCTTTCATCACATGTCAGCATGAAAGTTCTCGTCATCGTGGCGTGGGCATAATCGCATCCCCTGCCTTAAGAACCATCGGCCAGGTCCGCTCGGCCGAGGCCCATTACTTTATGCTGGCCTTGGCACTACTGGTCAAAGCGATGGCAGAGATAAGGCTCTTCGCTCTTATGGAGCGGGAGGACGACCCGAAGAAGTGCACCGCTGCAAAGCTGGTCAGGCTGGGAGATGTCCGGGAGGTCATCCATGCCGGGCGGATCCCAAGGGGTGCACTGGTCCTCGACCCCGAGGCGGAGAAGGCGCTTTCGCGGGAGGACCTCGCTTCGGCGAAGAAGCTGGGCATTCTAGTGCTCGACTGTTCATGGAACAAGCTCTCGAGGTTCCCCAAGGTGAGAAAGGGGCTGAGGCACAGAGGCCTTCCATTCCTCCTCGCTGCGAACCCGACCAACTTTGGCAAGGCGCAGAAGCTCTCAACCGCGGAAGCCCTTTCCGCATCGCTGTACATCCTGGGAGAGAAGGAGCAGGCCGAGCACCTCATGAGCAGGTTCAAGTGGGGAGAGACCTTCATCTCGATCAACAGGGACCGGCTCGAGGCATACGCGGCCGCGAACACGAGCGCGGAAGTCGTCGAGGCACAGACAAGAATACTGAAGGTAATCGAAAGGCACAAAGATGCACGAGCAGAGTAGCCTTATGTATCACATGGTCGATTCCCTCTCCCCTTTTGCCAAGAGTATCGGGAAGGGCAAGAGCATCGACCGTGATTCGAGGGGGGAACTGAACGCCTAAAGAATACACTCCTGAAGACCTAGTCTCCATCTGGGAAGAGTTCCTGGGAGGGCAGGAGCGGAGGCACCTTGTGTCGACTATCGCCGACCTGTACCCCGATGTTAGAAGCATATACGTGGACTTCTCCAGCATTGAGAAGTTCGATCCCGACCTCGCCAACTACACCCTCGTGAATCCGACCCTGTCGCTGCGCTCGGCGGAGGAGGCCATCAAGCGTATGGTCTCACATGCTCTCACGAACCCATTCGTCCATTTCCGCATCAACGGGCTTCCGCGCGATTCGCGCATAGAGGTCAGAAAGCTGAGGGCAAAGCACCTCGGGAGTTTCGTGTCCATCGAGGGCCTGGTGCGGAAGGCGACGGAAGTCAGGCCCAGGGTGACCATCGCGGAGTTCGAGTGCGCCAGGTGCGGACACAAAATCACGGTCGAGCAGGAAGGCATGCTCTTTCACGAGCCGCTCGAGTGCTCCAAGGAAGAGGGCGGATGCGGCCGAGGCACCGGCTCTACGAAGTTCAGGCTTCTCACAGATCCGTCCAAGTTCGTGGACACCCAGAAGATAGAGGCCCAGGAGCCACCGGAAGGACTGAGAGGAGGCGCTCAGCCCGAGAGGCTAGTGGGCTACATCGAGGACGACCTCTCGGGTCGTATCTCTCCCGGAGACAGGGTCATCCTCAACGGGATCCTGAGAAGCCAGCAGAAGGGCACGCAGGTCAAATCGACGCTGTTCGAGATACACATGGATGTCAACTCGGTGGAGTACGAGGAGCACGAGTACGAGGAGATACTTATCACTCCCGAGGACGAGCTGAAGATACGCGAGTTCGCGAAGTCTCCGGACATCTTCGAGAAGGTCATAGCGTCTATATCGCCCACGATCTACGGCTACGATCAGGAGAAGGAGGGCCTAGCCCTGCAGTTGTTCGGGGGCGTTCCAAAGACGATGGATGACGGCACCAGGATCAGGGGGGACATACACATCGCACTCATCGGTGACCCAGGCACTGCCAAGTCGCAGATTCTGAGATACATGGCGCAGCTTGCCCCCAGAGGCATCTATACGTCCGGGAAATCGTCATCCGCAGCGGGCCTCACTGCCGCTGCAGTCAAGGACGAATTCGGAGAAGGCAGGTGGACCCTCGAGGCGGGCGCTCTTGTCATCGCGGACAAAGGACTCGCGTGCATCGACGAGCTCGACAAGATGAACGACCAGGATAGGTCCGCCATTCACGAGAGCCTCGAGCAGGGCACGATCTCAGTGGCCAAGGCTGGGATCACGGCCACTCTTCAGTCCAGGTGCGCAGTCCTCGGAGCAGCGAACCCAAAGTACGGCAGGTTCGATGCGAACAGGAACATGGCCGAGCAGATCGACCTCCCGCCCGCACTTCTGTCCAGATTCGATGCCATCTTCACAATGACCGACCGGCCGGATTCCGAGCAGGACAAGAAAGTGGCCGCACACATCCTCAAGGCGCACAGGAGGGGCGAGGTCATGCTGCACGAGTCGCCCGAGAGCATCACACATGTTGACGTCGCTGAGATACTCAGAGATAGCTCAGGCCTGGTGCCGGCCATGGATCGTGACTTCCTTAGGAAGTACGTCGCGTACAGCAAACGCATCACCCCCGTCATGAGCGACGAGTCCATTCGTACGCTCCAGGGGTATTACGTCTCCATCAGGAAGCTGGGCGAGGGCGAGGAGGCCTCCGTGCCTATCACCGCGAGGCAGCTAGAGGCGCTGATACGTATGTCCGAAGCCAGCGCGAGGGCAAGGCTCAGTACGATCGTCGACACGGACGATGCGAATCGCGCGATCAAGATAGTTGAGTACTACCTCAGCAAGGTTGCGAGCGAGGGCGGCAGGAGGGACATAGACCTCATCGCGACAGGCACGAGCAGGGTTCAGAGGGACCAGATCTATGTGCTGAGGAACCTCGTGCAGCAGCTCGCAGATGCCAAGAGGGGCGTGAGCGAGGCCGAGCTGGTCCAGAAGGCCGGGTCGGAGAACATATCGGAGGACAGAGTGAGAGCGCTGCTGAAGAAGCTGAGCGATGCGGGTGAAGTCTATTCGCCTCAGCCAGGATACTTCAAGCTGGCGAGCGAGGAGCGCATCGGATGATATGCATCAAGGTCCACATGCAGGGCACTGAGACTGTCGTTGCCGCCTGCGACTCCGACATAGTTGGAAAGACATTCAGGTCCAAAGACCTCAAGATACATGTCTCAGAAGGGTTCTACAAGGGCGACACGGGCGACGAGAACATGCTCGTCAGCAGACTCGAGATGGCGACCATCGCCAACCTCGTCGGCGAGAAGACCCTTGAGATAGCGATCAAGCACGGGTTCGTCGACCCTACCAGCGTCCTGGTCATCGGAGGAGTGCCGCACGCGCAGATGGCGAGGATGATGTAGTTGTTCTGCGTCGAGTGCGGCCGCGAAGGCGAGCTCATAGGCTCCCTATGCGAGGAGTGCTATTCCAAAAGGCATGTCCAGCCGTCTCTGCCAGACCATGTCGACGTGACGCTCTGCGCCCACTGCTCCTCTATGCAGACGGAGAAGGGCTGGGAGGATGTCGGCTCCGTCAAGGAGGCATCGGAGCGCGCTCTCAGGCAGGCGCTGGTCCTCCCAAAGAATTCGAAGCTCTCGGACATGCGCGTGCAGCTCGGCGAGAAGGACGAGAGGAACCTGGATGCCAAGGTGAGCGTCCTGCTGACCGTTCTGGGCCATGAGTTCGAGCGGGAGCTCGGCACTATCGTGAGGTTGAAGCGCGGTTCCTGCACCGAGTGCTCGAAACAGCAGGGGAATTACTACGAGGCGATACTCCAGGTCAGGGGCCCGGGTCGTGATCTCACAGAGAGCGCTCAGAAAGACATCGAAAACCTTGTCCAGAACAGGGTCGCCACAATGAGGAAGTCAAGCAGAGGAGCATTCGTCAGCAAGATCGAGCGTGTCAAGGGCGGGCTCGATTTCTACTTCAGCACCAGCCCTGCCGCTAGGAGCCTGGCGAAGGAGATACGGGAGTCCTTCTGCGCGGAGTACAAGGAATCATCGAAGCTCTGGGGCAGGCGCCTGGGCAAGGAGATCTACAGGATGACCTTCCTCGTGCGGCTGCCAGGGTTCTCCCGAGGCGACATCGTCGAGCACCAGTCACGGGAATACCTCGTGCGCGGAATGTCCAGAGGGATGATACGCGGCGTCGATCTCAAGACGGGCGAGGAACGCTCCCTCAGGATGAAGGAGGCAGACGATTGCACGCTGATCCGCACCGGCGCTCAGGTGCTGAAGGCAGTCGTGCTGGTGGAGAGGGAGAGCGAGCTCCAGGTCCTTGACCCGGAGACCAACACGCCTGTCGACTTGCGCAAGCCAATCGGCTTTTCTCGAAAAGGCGAACACGTGAGGATCGTGAAGACGAAGCTCGGGACGTTCGCCATCAGTGACAGCTGGTAATCGTCTCGATTCTGACTTGTTCCACCAAAAAGGCATTAATTATCTAGTCTCATACACCGGCCGAGAGGTCCGACAAGTTATGGTTACTGAAGCAGATGTTTCGAATGCCACCGTCGAGCTGCTCCGGAAGACAGTCGTCAAGCTCCCCGCGGACGTGGAGACGGCCGTCAGGAAGGCCTACGCCGCTGAGACCGACGAGGTACCGAAGATGCAGCTCAAGGCGATCGTGGACAACATGGACATGGCGATCAAGGGGAACACCCCGATGTGTCAGGACACTGGTGTGACGATCTTCTACGCCACGCTGCCCAAAGACTGCAAGGTCGATGTCGCAAAGGGCATCGTAGAGGGCGTCAGGAAGGCCACGAAGGAGGTCCCGCTGAGGCCGAACGCAGTGCATCCGATCACTAGGAAGAACCCTGGCGACAACATTGGCGAGAGACACCCTTACATCAACTGGAAAATCCACGACAAGGACTACATCGAGATCACGGTGATGACGAAAGGCGCAGGCTCAGAGAACATGAGCCAGCTCGCGATGCTGACGCCGACCCAGGGTCTCAAAGGGATCAAGGAGTTCATCCTCAACTCAGTCCTGAGGGCCAGCAGCAACCCGTGCCCGCCTACGATACTGGGCGTGGGAATAGGCGGCTCGTCCGATATCGCGATGAAGCTCGCCAAGGAAGCGCTACTGAGGCCGATCGACGAGAGGCACAAGGACCCGGAGATCGCGAAGCTCGAGAGCGAACTGCTCGAGGCCATCAACATGTTGGGCATCGGCCCGATGGGCCTTGGTGGAAAGACCACGTGCCTCGGTCTGAACATCGAATATGCGTATTGCCACACGGCGAGCCTGCCCGTTGGCTTGAACGTCCAGTGCTGGGCCGGCAGACGCGGCACCGTCAGGATACATCCAGACGGCAAAGTCGCCTACCCGACCCATGAGAGGTGATCCAAGATGCCAAAGAGGTTGAAGACCCCATTGACGGAGAGCGATGTCCGAGCGCTGAAGCTGGGAGAGACCATCTATCTTGATGGCATCATCTACACAGGAAGGGATGAGGTCCACATACATGCCCTCGAGGGTCTGGAGAAGGGAAAGAACCCCCCGGTCGACTTCAAAGGGTCCGCGCTGTTCCACTGTGGTCCGATCATGAGGAAGGTCGGGGACGAGTGGCAAGCAGTCGCCGCAGGTCCTACGACATCGTCAAGGATGAACTCTCTGGAACCTCAGTTCATAGAGAAGTTCAGGCCCGGGGCGATCATAGGCAAGGGCGGCATGTCACAGCCGACAGTCGATGCCATGAAGAAGTTCGGGGCTGTGTATCTCGCAATCACCGGCGGGGCGGCCGTTCTGGCCGCGAAGGGTGTCAAGAGCGTGGAGGGCGTCGAGTGGTTCGAGCTGGGGATGCCGGAGGCAATCTGGATCCTGAACGCCGAGAACTTCGGACCACTGACCGTTGCGATAGATGCGAGCGGCAACAGCCTGTTCGCAGATGTCAACGCGAAGGTCAAAGAGAACGAGAAGAAGGCCCGTGCGAAGCTCGGCCTCGCCTGAAGATACAGACAGACGAGCGGGCCTACTCCCCGCCCTTCTTGATCTTCCTCACTTTCTTTTCCTGCGAGTCAGGTGCTTCTGAGGACTCCTCGGCTGTCTCAGCGTCCTCCGTCTGTTCACCTTCCTTCTTCACTTCCTCTTCAGCCTCATCGTAGACTGCGGGAGCGGACTCAGGCGCTTGGAAGGTGCGTATCCTGAGGTATACCGCTACTGCGAGAATCACTATCGTCAGGAACAGTGCCAGGATCATCATGGAGTGTGCCATGTCGAATCCGAAGATGAACCCCTCTCCCACCCCCCTCCTGAGGGGATTCATGAAGAACCTGTGGTTCGTGGTGTCGTTCTCTCTCACCTCCAGTTGACCGATCTCGAGAGGTCTGTAACCATCCTTCTCGAACTGGATGGTGTAGTTCCCGTCCATGAGTCCGGGGAAGACGAATTCGCCATTGATGTTCGTGTATGTCGACTGCGTGTTCTTGTTCTCGGCGATAATCGTGATCAACACGCCTGAGAGCGGTGAATTGGAGTCTCTCGCAATCACGGTGCCCTGGAGGAGGGAGCCGGGCATGGCGGTTAGATTCACCTCTAGCTGCGTCTCCCCTCCCGCCGGGATCATGATTCCCTCGATAGTCTTGGGGGAGTAGCCAGTTCTTGAGGCGAGGACCGTGTATGTTCCAGCCGTGAGGTTCCATATTGCGAAGTTGCCATCGATACCCGATATGCTGTAGAACTCGGTTCCGACGACAGAAATGTTCACTCCTACCAAGAGAAATGAGCCCGATTTGACGATCCCGTAGAGCCTCGTCGGTTTCTCGGTGAGGTTGAAGTCTACACCCGCGGTCACATTCCCTCTTGTCACACGGATGTCGACGCTGGTATTGGAGAAGAACCCGTCCTTGGACGCGGTCAGTGAGTAGATGCCCTCAGGGATGTTGGTGATGTTGTAGCTGCCGTCGGATCCGCTGCTGACAGTCAGGGTGACCGACCCTACCTGCACTGACACATTCGTGTTGTCGAGCGGGGAGAAATCGTCGGCGCAGTAGACATGACCTGAGATCGACCCGTTCTGGGATATCAGGACGAAGTGCTTCGTGACACTACCGCCCAGGGGGACCACGATGGCCTGGAGCGAGCTCGGGACATACCCAGAAGCATTCGCGGTAACGGAGTAAGTGTTAGCGGGTATTCCCGCGAGTTGATAGAACCCATCCGCGGGGGAAACATCGGCCGAGTAGCCGAGAGGGGTTATGGTCACGTTCGCTCCCGTCACTGGTTTGGGCGACCCTCCCGAGATGGTCGTGACCGTGCCTTGGATGAATCCGCCGTAGACCGTGAGATCGATGTATGCGGTCTCGTTCTCGATCAGGTCGACGGTTGCCTGGTAGCTATCCCTGTACCCGCCCGCACTGGCGTTAAGCTGGTATGTGACAGGAGACCCAGACTCCCCGGCCGTCAAGTTCGTCAGCGCGACCGTCCCGTTGATTGCCGTTAGGTTCTGCCACGATATGCCGTCTCCCCATGTCTTCACGGTCGCTCCGGTCAATGGCCTCCCGACATCGTCTGTGACGTTGACTATGAGTGTCCCCGAAGGCCAGGTCTGCATCGCTGCGGCCTTCTTCACAGGCTCCTCGTTTGTTCCTGGGTCGAAGGAGAAGAACAAAGCTGTCGACAGCATCAGAAAGACGAGCGTAAGCGCCAGCGCGCCCAGCATTGAAACCACACGTCTAGTCATTCGGTCCACTTTTGTTCTTCATCGGCTAGTTCAGATAAATACGTTTGCCGATGTCCCCGCATTTTCCATAGTCCCTGACAACCATTTAATATCAACACTGAATAACGAAGCAAGATTGACGGTCAAGCACCATGATTACCAAGACTACAGATAAGCGGTCAACCGAGGGCGTTCTGTCCCTGATGCACCCAATAGTGTCAGAGTGGTTCAGAACGAAGTTCGGCGATGTGACCGAAGCTCAGTCCATGGCCGTTCCATTGATTCACGAGCGGAGGAATGTGTTGGTGTCCTCGCCCACGGGATCGGGCAAGACGCTCACCGCCTTCCTATCCATTCTCAACGAGCTCATCCTTCAGGCTGAGAAGGGCGCGCTCGAGGACCGGATATACGCGGTCTACGTGTCTCCCCTGAAGGCACTGGCGAACGACATAAACGAGAACCTGATCAAGCCCTTGGCGGAGATATCCGAGCTGTTCAGGGTCAAAGGATTATCTCCGCCTGGGGTCAAGGTCGCGGTAAGGACGGGGGACACCCTCCCGAGCGAGAGACAGAAGCAGGCAAGGGTGCCTCCTCACATCTTCATCACAACCCCAGAGTCGCTCTCCCTCGTGCTGTCGACGCCGGTCTTCAGCACGAAGTTCGAGGATGTCGACTACGTGATAGTGGACGAGGTCCATGAGATATGCGACTCGAAAAGAGGCGTCGCGCTCTCGGTCGCGATTGAGCGCCTCCAGAGCTTCTGTCCCAAAGAGTTCGTCAGGATAGGCCTGTCTGCGACCGTGGCCCCTCTCGAGCAGGTGGCCGAGTACCTCGCAGGTCTTAAGGATGGACGCCCGAGGGATGTCAACATCGTCGAGGTCTTCGCCCAGCGCGACCTCGACCTGCAAGTCATCTGCCCGACGAAGGACATGACGGCCCTGTCGTTCGAGGTCGTGAACTCGAAGATGTACGATTTGCTCAAGGAGATGATCGAGCAGCACAGGACGACTCTGGTGTTCACAAACACCAGAAGCGGAACCGAGAGCGTTGTGTACAAACTCAAGGAGAGGGGCCTGGAGAATATAGGGACACACCACGGGAGCCTGAGCCGGGAGACCAGGATGGAGGTCGAGGGCAACCTGCGAAACGGTGAGCTCCAGGCGGTCGTCTCCTCCACCTCCCTTGAACTCGGGATTGACATAGGGTCCATAGACCTCGTGGTGCAGATTGGCTCTCCAAAGTCCGTCGCCAAAGGTCTTCAGAGGGTCGGCAGGGCAGGCCACCAGTATGGAGGCACGTCGAAGGGCAGGATTGTCGTCTTCGAGAGTGACGACTTAGTCGAGTGCGCGGTTCTGTGCCGTGCGGCCCATAGGAAGGCGATCGACCGCGTCACCATCCCGATGAACTCTCTGGACGTGCTTGCACAGACACTCATCGGTATGTCGATCGAGCGCAAGTGGAAGGTAGACGAGGCCTACGCCCTGGTAAAACGGGCATATAACTACAAAGACCTGACAATGGGCCAGCTCGAGAGCGTTCTCCGATTCTTAGGAGGGAAGAACGAGTTTCAGGGCATATACTCGAAACTCTGGTACGACGAGAAGGAGCAGACGTTCGGGAAGAAGCGCGGCTCGAGGATGATATACTATCTGAACCAGGGGACGATTCCCGAAGAGGCGGACTACAGGGTGTTCTCGGAGCGCGGGTCGCCGGTCGGGTCCCTTTCCGAGAAGTTCGTGGAACGGCTGTCCCAGGGCGACATATTCGTGCTCGGGGGCAGGAGCTACGAGTTCATCAAGTCGAAGGGCACGAAGGCCTTCGTGAAGAGCGCCAGCGGCAGGAAACCTACCGTGCCTTCATGGACGGGCGAGATGTTGCCTAGGAGCTTCGACCTTTCCGTCATGATTGGCAGGTTCCGAGAAGAGATGGAGCAACGGCTGGGCAAGATGCCAGAGTCAGAGATCGCAGCCTGGCTGATGGAGGAGTTCGATGTTGATGAGGGTTCCGCGACGACCATCGTCAACTACTTCAAAGAGCAAAGGATCGTCGCGAAGATCCCGACGGATACAAGGCTAATAATCGAAGGCTATGTCGACGCCTCCGGGAACAAGAGCGCAATATTCCATTTCCCTTTCGGCAGACGGGTCAACGACGCGATGAGCAGAGCATACGCATTCTCTCTATCCGGGAAGCTGAAGTGCAATGTCACGGTCTCCGTCACGGACGATAGCTTCATGCTGACCGCCTCGAAAGGTTTCAGGCTGGAGGAGCTCGGGGACGTGCTCAGGTCCGAGGATCTGGAGAAGGTCCTCAGGAAGGCGGTCCGGGATTCCGAGCTCTTCTCCCAGCGCTTCAGGCACACCGCGACCAGGAGCTTCATGGTCCTAAGGAACTACAAGGGCAAGGAGCTCTCTGTCGCCCGCCAGCAGCTGCGGTCCAGCAGGCTCCTCGATGCGCTGCACGAGCTCGACGACTTCCCCGTTATGGTCGAGACGTACGAGGAAATACTGACTGAAGTCATGGACCTCGGACATGCGAAGGAGGTTCTGGAGAGCATAGAGAAGGGAGAGCGAACGATAGAGTATCTTCCGTTCTCGGGCGTGCCCTCTCCCTTCGCCCACAATGTAATCCTGGTTGGAGTCTCGGACATCGTGCTCATGGAGGACAGGAGCATGCTCCTGAGGGAGCTGCACAGGAAGGTCCTCGCCAGGGTTCTGGGTGAGGAATCAATTACGGAGTATCAGTTTGACACGGAGAAGGTCGAGGGTTACTTCGCAGCCAAGTTCCCGAAGATATCATCGAAGCAGGACATACTCGACACGCTCAAGCTGGTAGGCCCGATGAATCTCTTCCGCGAGAAGGGCGAGAGCATATACTCGCACTCGCAGCAGCCATTTGACGAGCTGAGAACATGGGCTGGAGATCTTCTACGGGAGGGAAAGGTGCGTTCGGTCTGGATCGGCGAAGACGTTTACATCGAGACTGAGGACTTCCAGCTCTACTCGTGCCTGCATCACAAGGACCTGACCCACGGCCCAGTTGAGAAGAAGGTCATGGCAGCCCTCGGGGAAAGCCACGGGAACCTCCAAGAGCTGGCAGGCGCGCTCGCCCTCGACAGAGGAGCGGTCCGCGAATCTCTCAGACGCCTGGAGACGGCCAGCCAGATATGTCGCTCTGATGTCAAGGGTGATTCCTATCGTTACTCGAAGGTGGACACAGGTTTCAGGCCCCGCAGGGATTGTCTCAGAGAGGCGATCGAGAGACATCTCGCCTATCACGCACCGATCACTGTCGAAGACGTTGCGTACGAGGTCGGCGTATTGGAGCATGAGGCCGAGGAGACCTTGCACGAGCTAGTCTCATATGAGACCGTCGTCTCAGGGAGGTTCATCGTCGGCGAGCAACAGCAGTACATGCTGGCCAAGGACTACCTCCGTCTGAGGTCGGAAGGCCAGCCGGTCTTCGACCGCGAGACTGTCAGGGCCTATAGCGAGGCGAAGCAGTTCGCGAAGGTAGGCTCCATCAAGGGCTATTTCGAGAAGTTCGGAGAAGCTGGGATGATCTATGACATCTTCCAGAGGGTCCAGGACTTCGACATGGAGGAGTTCGGTGATCTGAGGAAGAAGGGCGAGATTCTCCTCGGTAGGTTTGTTCGCGGGCGGCTCAGGTACGTTCTGGCCAGTGATGCTCCTCATTATCTCGGCGTCTACAGAAACGATCGCCTGGACAAGTACGAGCTCGAGATCATGCGTGTCATCAACAAGCTGGGGTCGGGGACCTTTCAGGAGATCGCGTCTGCCTCGGGATTCCCTCCGGACATCATGAGGGAGCACTTCGACTCTCTCGATCGAAAGGGATACCTGTTGCGCGAGTACGACGAGGCCGAATCATGGAGTTCGAGGAACGTCTATACTATCTGCGGCATAGAACCTGCGGCA
>JAHIZT010000121.1 GCA_018814355.1 Candidatus Thermoplasmatota archaeon
CGGCTCCACCCATACCGTGTACCAGCGAAAGCGAGAGCCCACTGTATGGCAGGCGAGCGAGGTCCTCTACAACTCGGGTACCACCTACCCGTACCCCGAGGTCTCCAATTACTCGCTCCTGCGTGTAGCGCGGGAGTCGGGGGGCAGCCACGTTGTTTCCGTTACCTCGGGTGCGGACACAAGGATCATGCACATCATGACCCTCGGGGTCGCTCCCTATACAGAGGAGAAATTCACAGATCAGTTCAGGCACAACGCGTTCTTCATAGGCACCAACACGAGGCAGGCAGTAGCGGAGGGCAGGGCCGACTACACACCTGTGTTCCTTTCGGAGATCCCAGCGCTCTTCAGAACCGGTCAGGCTCCTGTCGATGTCGCTCTGATTCAAGTGTCTCCCCCTGACAAGCATGGGTTCTGCAGCTACGGCGTCTCGACCGATGTTGTCAAGTCCGCCTCAGAAGCTGCGACGAAAGTCATTGCGGAGATAAACCCGAGGATGCCCCGCGCGCTTGGAGACTGTTTCATCAAAATGGACGATATCGACATCGCGGTCCCGGTTGATGTTCCATTGCTGTATTCTGTCAGGGAACGTGCGGATGATGTTGCCAGACGGATAGGTCGGAACATCGCGAGCCTGATCGAGGACGGCTCGACCCTGCAAATGGGCATAGGGACGATTCCCGATTCGGTCCTGCACTATCTCACCGACAAGAAGGACCTCGGGATCCACACTGAGATGTTCTCCGACGGATTCATGGAGCTGGTCGACAAGGGCGTCATTAACAACTCCAGGAAGACATTGCACCAAGGGAAGACCGTAGCGTCATTCTGCATCGGGACTCAGAGGCTCTATGACTATATCGACAACAATCCATCAGTGGAGTTCCACCCTACAGAGTACACAAACGACCCCTTCGTCGTGTGCAAGAACGACAACATGTGTGCGATTAATTCAGCAATCGAGGTCGACCTCTCAGGCCAGGTATGCGCCGACTCGCTCGGCGCGATGTTCTACTCAGGCATCGGTGGCCAGCTTGATTTCTTCAGAGGAGCTGCAAGGTCCAAAGGCGGCAAGCCCATAATCGCAATGCCCTCAACGGCAAAGAACGACACTATATCGAGGATATCTGTGAACCTGAAGGAAGGCGCAGGCGTCGTCACAACGAGGGGCGATGTCCACTATGTCGTCACTGAGTGGGGCGTCGCATACCTGCACGGCAAGAACATACGGGAGCGCGCGATGGCGCTCATCGGGATAGCCCACCCCAAGTTCAGGAAGAAGCTTCTCGAAGGTGCGAAGAAACTGAACTACATCTACAAGGACCAGATCCTCAGTCCAGAGGAGTCCGTTTATCCAGAGGACCTCGAGACCGTCATGACGACCAAGGACGGCGCTGAACTCTTTGTCAGGCCGGTTAGGCCGACAGACGAGGAGATGCTCAGCGACATGTTCTACGATTTGAGCGATCAGACGATCATCAACAGGTTCTTCAGCATGCTGAAGTCGATGCCTCACAGGAAGCTTCAGCAGTTCTGCTGCATTGACTATCAGGGGGTGATGTCATTGGTGGCGATCGCGGGTTCAGGTCCGAGTCAGAAGGTCGTGGGCCTGGGCAGCTATTACCTCAGCCCCGCGACGCATAGGGCTGAAATCGCATTCCTGGTCGCGGACGCCTGGCAGGGCAAAGGCATCGGCACATACATGATGCAGGCCCTCGTCAAGATTGCCCGGGCGAAGAACATCAAAGGTCTAACAGCGGAGGTCATGCGCGACAACGTTGCGATGATTGCCCTCATGCACAAGAGCGGCGTGACGCCGAAATCCACTCCGGTAGACGGATCATATCTGTTCGTGATGGACTTCTAGCAAGATTATCTACCCGGTCGCGGATTATGGGCCGGGGACATCTACATTGATGCTGGGGGCCCACATCTCTATTGGCGGGGGCGTTGGCGAGGCGCCCGAACGAGGACGAAAGCTCACATGCGACTGCATGCAGATCTTCTCCAAGAACCAGATGCAGTGGAAGTCCAAACCGATCGACCTTGATGAGGCTGAGCGGTTTAAGCAGAATTCTGAGGAGTTTGGGATCAAGGAGACGGTGATCCATGACTCCTATCTCATCAACCTGGGAAGCCCCGACAAGGCTTTGCTGAAGCAATCGAGAGAGTCCTTCCTAGACGAGATGGTAAGGGCGAGACATCTTGGAATTCGTTACCTCATATTCCATCCCGGAGCTCACATGGGTGCGGGCGATCAGGCCGGAATGAAGAAAGTCGCCGAATCACTGAACTGGGCCCGCTCCGAGTTCGGTTCGGGCGATGTACAGCTCCTCCTGGAGATTACTGCTGGCCAGGGTAGCCTGCTCGGATATTCCTTCGACCAGTTGAAGCGGATCATCGACCTTCAGACGGACCCGAAGAATGTGGGAGTATGCTTCGACACCTGTCACGCATACGCTGCGGGGTACGACATCAAGACGAAGGGAGGATATGAGAGAACCTTCGAGCTGTTCGATGAGACGCTCGGTATCGAATTCATCAAGGTCATGCACCTCAATGATTCCAAAGGCAAGCAGGGATCTCACCTGGACAGACACGAGCAGATTGGCAAAGGCTTCATCGGTCTTGAGGGTTTTGGGAACTTCATGAACGACAGAAGGTTCGAGGACATACCGATGGTGCTCGAAACGCCGCTCGGGGACAAGGGGTACAAGAAGGAGCTCAAGATCCTTAGGTCCTTGATCAAGAAATGACGAGACCCGCCTGCTCAGCGACCTTCACGTCGCCAGGAGGCATTATGCTCTGGATCTCCTCTATTGGCACGTTGAAAATCTCTGCAAGCTGCTTCGAGAATGAGTTTCTCTCCCTTTCCCCCGGCCTGATTACCGCGAACCTATTGCTGTGTGCTCTGATCGCGCTCTCGGGGGCGCACATGACCTTCCTGTGACCTTCAAACTCGATCTCGCCGATTCCCAGCTTGATCTCTAGTTTACCAGAGTAGTTCCTCTTACCGCGGATCACAAACGCACCCTTGGCTAGATACTCTCCTGTCTGAGGCGTCTTGCTCACCTGCTCCGGTAGGACCCAGTACCCGGCAGCCGAGCCGATCTTGGCATTCCATGCCTTTGATGTCGCAACTGCGAACTCGCAGGCTTCGAAAAGTGTCTTGTCCGTCACGCCTTCTTTCATCTTCACGACCACGCTGGGCGCCCCGTGGACATCGGCGTGGGCATATCTGTCGCCGGGCTCTAGGTGCTTCTTGACAAGCATGTCGTTGCTCTTCGCATCCTTGCCTCCCAGCACGATTGCCCCTTCGCTGGAGACGAACCACCTGAACCTCTCGAACCAGAACTTCTTAGTCGGTTCACGCGTCGCCCTTGCTGGCTCCTCCGCCTTCGCTATCCCTCTCTCCTGTTCCGAGATCTCTTTCTTTGCGGTCTCCAAAGCGGCAATAACGCCCTCGAGCTTCTTGCGCGCCCGCTTTGCTCCTTCGTAGTATCTCTGGGCGTTCGATTGCACGCTTCCTTTGACATCAAGCTCCAGCTCGATGTTCTTCACACGGACTTTGAGAAGGCTCAGTCTTGGATTGAATCCGATGAAACCAGAAATCTCCGTCATGTCCTTCGATTCGAGCATGTTGTCCTTCGCCTCGGAAAGGACCTTTGCCACCTCTGCATAGCTCGTGAACACGAAGTCTCCAGTAATCTGCGTCTCCCTGGCCTCATCTTGGAGCGTCCTCGCGGCGGCCTTCTGCTGCGCTAGTTTCCTCTTCAGCCTATCGAGTTCAAGGACGGTCTCCTTCGGTTTTTCCTTCTTGGTCTTTGGCACCCTTGGTTTGTAGCTCTCGATCGCCTCAGAGAAAGTGGCGAACTCCTCATGGTCCAGTCGTTCGTAGATTTTCATCCTGACTGGCACGACGTCCTCGACGATACCGCCCTTCGACACCACGAATCCCTTTCTCGACGAGGCTATCTCCTCGGTGAATGAGGCAATCGTTCTCAGTATGTTCTCGGCGTCTTCGAGCGTCGCCTCTCCGGTTCTCTTCAACCGGTCCATGCCTGCTCTGCTGCAGATCTCCTCGCTGTACCTGCCGCCAGTGTTCAGTTTGGTTGCCAGTGTCCTGACCATGTCCGTGTCCGAGTTCCTGAAGATGTCCAGGAGCTCTTCGCGTGTCAGCCGGGCCGGGTCGGGCACGGGCGGAGGGAACATGAATTCCTTCTTCGCCCTCACATCCCGGTGTTTCCATGTATGAGTCGTGAGGGGTTGGACGATGACCCGGTCCTTGATCAGAATGATGTTCCCGTCTGCGAACATCTCCAGGACAAGGTCGAACTTCTCCTCTTTCTCAAGGGACATGACCGCGATCCTGTCAAAACCCTGCTGTCTGATGTCCAGGATCCTCGCATTGGATATCCTCTTCCTGAGCATCATCGCGAAGTTCGAGGGCTGCTGTGGCATGTCCTGCGCTTTGTTGGATCGATAGAGCCACTTTCCGATCCAGAAATGAACATATGATTTTCCCTCGCCAGGCAGCCTTATGGCTAGCACAAGATGGTCCAAGGTCGGGTGATAGACCTTGTCTATGTGGCCTCCGACCAGAGCCCGAAGCTCCTTGACTGATGCGGTGACATCAAAGCTACTTTCCGATTCCTTCATTGCACGAAGAATCCCATGTGTCGGTAATAAAGGATGCGAATGGCCCTTCCCAGCCTAAGTCGCGACAGCTGGCAGGACCGGAAAAAGCTACTTATCTCGAATGTCCATATGGCTGGTGCGGGGTGTGAGCTGTGGACATTGAGAGGAGCCTTCTTTGGGCGGGCGCTGCGACTATCACGGCTTTGATTCTCGTTGCGCTGTCTCTCTCCCTTGCATGGTATCATGTCGACTATACGGAGAAAGAGATCAGATATCGGACTCCCAAACGTTCTACCAGAGGACTGGCGGAATAGAGGACTTCTCCGCTCGTCAGACTTGGCTGACTTTCGGCTGGCTCCTCCTAATGTCGTGGTTTGTCAATGCCAGGACTCCTTCTATCTTTCTTAGTTGGGTCCTTTTTGCGCTTGCTGTGACGACCTTCGCGCACTTCACAGCGTACATCTGGGTCGCGGTTTCGAATTCGATTGACGCGCCCGTGCATGGTATCTTCGGTAGGCAATTCGAATTGGGTGCTGGTTACTGGGACTATGGTCCGGGAAGCGGTTGGGTGGTCCTCCTGATGGCGACGGTTCTTCAGGTCGTGGGCTCGGTGGTCCTGATGGCCAAAGGATTCTCGATAGATAGGAAGGAAGCAGATATGGAGCCTCCGACCGTGGGGGACGGTCCATTCGTGGATTGACCGGAGAAGCTTTTAATACGCAGGTCAAGATGCCTTGCGCCAGACATCAGCAAGCCACTGTGGCTTAGAGGTATAGCGACGCCTTGGTAAGGCGTAGGTCGAGGGTTCGATTCCCTCCAGTGGCTCTTTTCTTTCTCTTCCCCGGGCGCTGCTTCCAACTCCTTCCAAACATCGGCCCTCTCTTGACAGGGTTCGTATACGAGTGACGAAGTGCTGGCGCGCGGGCAGGAGCACATGTCCGGGTGTGTGTGCGCGCGTGGCCGTCCCTCTCCCTCCGCGTTCATTATATAGTATGTAGTCACACGTATGATTGGGATGCACTATGCCGGACAGTTTGATAAAGAGTGCTCTCAGCGGAGCTTCCGCGGGGAATACATCTAGCGAGCCACAGCCTGAGCAGCAGAGAACAGCAGATGACATGGAGATCGAGAAGATCGCTAGCCAGCTCGATGTCTGCATCAAACTTGTCGGATGCGGAGGTGCTGGATGCAACACGGTGAACCGATGCATCGAAGACGGTTTGTCAGGCATCCAGATGCTTGCGATAAATACTGATGCGAAGCATCTGCTCACGGTCAAGTCACCAAAGAAGATACTCATAGGGAAGGTAACCACCCGCGGCCTAGGCGCTGGCGCCAGGCCAGAGATCGGCGAAAGGGCCGCGATGGAGAACGAGTTGGACATCAAAGAGTGGTTAAAGGGCTCCCAGATAGTCTTCATAACAGCCGGCATGGGCGGTGGCACAGGCACCAGCAGCTCATTCGTAGTCGGCAGGGTCTCGAAGGAGTCGCGGGCGTTGACGATAGGGGTCGTCACATTGCCATTCAGATCCGAAGGTGAGCTGAGGATGGAGAACGCCATGGCAGGGCTGTCTAAGCTCGCCAAGGTGTGCGACACGACCATAGTGATTCCGAACGACACACTGATCGAACTGGTTCCAAACTTGCCGATCCAGGCAGCGTTCAAGGTCGCGGACGAGCTTCTGCTTCAGACAATCAAGGGTCTCACGGATATGCTGACGCATGCCGGTCTTGTCAATGTCGACTACGCCGATTTGAACACCATACTGAACGAAGGCGGTGTCTCACTGATCGGTGTTGGCGATGCAGCTGGGAAGCCCATGGAGAGGATCGAGGACGCGGTCGAGGAGGCCCTCAACTCCCCGCTTCTTGGGAAGATCGATCTCAAGGACGCAAGAGGCGCTTTGATCAGGGTGGTCGGCGGTCCTGACATGAACATCGAAGAGGCTGCGAAGGCAGCTGAGATTATAACTGACAGGATCAAGCCGGAGGCGAGGCTCATCTGGGGCTGCTCGGTCGAGCCCGAGATGGCTGGCAAGGTCAAGATAATGCTCATAGTCACGGGCGCGCGATCCCAGTACGTCATGCTCAGGGACGGAGACCTCCCGATTATCGAGCGGACGGTCGAGGATTACAGGGGCAACGTGAACGTTCCACCATCCATACACCAAGATGAGGATCTAGGGCTGTTCGTACGTTGAATCCATAGCTGCCGCTAGAGCCCTAGCAATAGGTTGGCTACCGCTCCCATCACTAGAGCGAGAGACATAGAGGCAGCTGCAACCATCAGCGTGCTCTTGACCCCGAACTCCTTCAACATCACAGCGAAGGCCGCGAGGCATGGCATGAACACCGCCATGACGAGCGCGAAGACGAACATCTGCCGGTCGGCCAGGACAAGAGATAGGTCGCTGGTCCCCTGCAGTACGATGAGCATCTGCAAAGCCATCTCCTTTCTCAGAATCCCGAACACGAGCGCGACTGCCGTGAAAGCCGGCAGCCCAAGGACGGTCATCATGAACGGCTCTGCGGGCTGCAGGATCTTCTGAAGAATGTCGAGCGCCATCAGTATCTCCAGGACGATGCTGCCTGCGAGAAGGAGCGGGAACGCGATGGTCAGGAACTCCTTCAGTCGGATGTAGGTCTTGACAACGGTCTGCTTCGCGGACGGCCACCTCATGTCCGGGATCTCGACACACATGCCGCTGGGCTCGAACTTGATCGTGCGGTGAAGGAACAGGCCGAGGACCATCAGTGTCCCCATCAGTATGAGGTATATCAGAAGCGCCCAGTGGGCTCCCGCGAACTTCCCGACGGAGCCGACTATTATCGCGGTCTGAGCGGAACACGGGACTGCGATTGTTATCAGGACTGCAAGGATGAGCCTCTCCCTCCTGGATCCCATTGTCCTCGTGGCCAGTATCGCAGGCACATTGCACCCGAAACCTACGACCATGGGGATGACGGCCCTTCCGTGCAGGCCGAGTCTGTGCATGACCCCGTCAAGCAGGGAAACCACGCGGACCAGATATCCACTGTCCTCTAGGACCGACAGCATGACATAGAACACCAAGATGTACGGGATCACCAGAGCGAGCATGGCCTCGATGCTTAGGGACACCCCTTCGGTGATTCCAGAAGCGATGTCGTTGTCCATCCCTGAGGCCAGGTCGTGGAAGTAGGCTCTTCCAGTGTGCTCATAAGCTCCCACGAGCACGCCCTCGATGAATCCGCCACCAAACACGAGCGTGATGAAGACCAGAGCCAGGACGCCGATGAGTATCGGCAGTCCCGTGGCCGGCCTCAGCGTCAAGTCGGTCGCGAGGCTCTTCTTCTTTCTCGATGTCGCCGCGGTTCCGATTACCTCTTCAGCAATGCGACCGGCCTCTCCGAACCTATCCCTCTGGATGTGTACGACGATGTCCTCCCCATGGCTATCGATGAACTCCTCCCGCAATCGGCGGGCGAAGGCTGCCACCTCTGGGGAGGCCCTTGAGACAACGTTAGAATCTCCTGCGAGCAGTCTCACGGCTACCGCTCTCAAAGGAGACTCCCATTCGTCCTCTCTAAGCTCTCTCTCGAGCTGGGCGATCATCGACTCGATGTGCGAGTCGTATCTGACCTTGAACTTGCTTTTTCGACGCATCTGGACCGCGGTGTAGAGAAGCGAATCGACCCCATCGCCCTTCGTGGCAACCGTTGGAATGACGGGCATCATGAGGATGCGCTCGAGTCGCTCAACATCTATTGCTAGCTTGCTCTTGCGGACAATGTCGTACATGTTCAGGGCGGCGACCACGTTGTACCCGGACTCTATCAGCTCGAAGAGAAAGACGAGATTGCGTTCGAGCCTGGTCGCGTCGAGAACGGCTATGACGGTGTCGGGCCGATGCTCATACAACAGCTTCGTGGCAACACGTTCTTCGTGTGTGTTCCCGGCAAGTGAGTAGGTTCCGGGGAGGTCGACCACGGTCACGGTCATGTCCATGAACTTGGCCTTGCCCTCCTCGTACTCAATCGTCGTGCCAGGGTAGTTTGCGCTTACAACACCAACGCCAGTGAGTTTGCTGAAGATGAGGCTCTTCCCTACATTGGGGTTCCCGGCAAGGGCGATTTCCAAGAGTTCTGCCTCCTCAGCTGGCTCTGATCACGTGAAGCACGTCCCCTCTGTCGCGCGCAATCGCGACTTTCGTGCCTTTTATGCTAACGATTATGGGCCCGCCCATAGGGACTCTCTTCTCTACGGTGAGCTCAGAACCGGGGACGAACCCCATCGAGAGCATCGAGCAAAGTTCATCCTGATCTCTAGATACGAGGTGCGAGACAACCGCCTTCTCCCCCTCTTCGACCTGAGACAGAGGGACATCCTTGCTTGTGCACTTGTCACAGGTTATTGCCTTCTCGCACCTGGGTATCTTCTTCCCATCAGGACACTCTGCAGGATGGTGCATCATTCTGCACAGGTTGTGTTCTGCCTCGTCTGTGAGCACATGCTCCATCTTGCACGCCTGCTCGTGGGTCGACCGTCCGGTTATTCCGACGAAATCTGCCAAGAACCGTTCTAGGAGCCTATGCTTCCTCAGGACCTTGGTTGCTATCCTCCGGCCCTTGGGTTTGAGCGCTACGCCTTTGTACGGTATGTGCTTGACATGTCCCAGCTCTGAGAGCTTGTGCAACATCTCCGTGACGCTGGCCGGAGCGACATCCAAAGCCGAGGCGATGTCCGTGGTCTTCGCGGTGCCTCCTTCCTCGGTCAGTTTGTATATGATCTTCAGGTACTGTTCCGTGACTTCGGCGACCATCGTCAACGAGTTAGGTCTACCTAAACTATAAACGTTTCTCCATGTTCCTGTCCCGCGAATCTTACTTTCTCTTCGAATCGAGATACTTCTTGAAAGGATAGGTCTTCAGCTTTATAGCCGTCTCCCCCACGGGCGGGTACTCCTCGTTGTACTCCCTCTTGGCCAATGCTAGTGCCTTCTTGTCGAGGCCCACCGCTTTCATCCCATAGGTCTGTACGAGCCATGTATCGAAATCAAACCTCAATCTATCACCGGGCACATACGGGCAGTCATCGACCTTAAAACTAGCCCCGAAAGGCGAGAAAAGGTTTCTGGCTCAATGCCGTATGCCTGACCGCTCGTCGGCATCGAGAGAGCACATGTGGTCCTCGGCAAACAGGTCACCGGTCCTTCCGAACGCCCTGGCACGGCAGCCGCCGCACATCTCTCTTTGGGAGCAGTCGTGGCAGATGCCCTTCAGGTTATCTCGGTTCCTCAGATCCTTGAAGAGATCAGAGTCATCCCAGATCTGCTCCGGCGTCTTTTCTCTCAGGTTCCCTCCGCTTAGAGGGACAAATGCGCAAGGCCAGACATCTCCGTTCGGCTTGATGTAGAACATGCCGTTGCCGCATATGCACCCCCTCAGGACATTGCTCCTCCTCCCGGAATTCCTCTGGACGTTGTGCAGAGCCCAATACTCCGGAAGTCCGACAGGCGCAATGACAGGGTGGATGTTCTTCTGCAGCCTGCCCGCGAGGAGTATCTCCTCGCGGAACTCCTCCACGCTCAACTCCAGCTCCGAACTCTCGAGCCCCCTCCCCGATGGGATGAATTGGTAGAGCAGTATCACATGAGCCCTCAGGTCGTCCGCGAAACTGATTATGTCCGGGAGCTCGTCCTTGTTGATCTTCGACGCTGTGATGTTTATCTGGATGTACATTCCCTCGGCCGCGGCGTTCGCAATTCCTTCCTTAGCGAGCTTAAGAGCCCCCTCCTTCTTGCGGAAAGAATCATGGACTTCGTCCTTTGTAGAGTCGATGCTGGCCGCGATGCCGAGTGTGCCCGCCTTCTTGAGTCGCTCGGCGACTGTGGCCGTGATGAGAGTAGCGTTGGTCGCGATGATCGGATAGAATCCCCGCCTCTTCGCGTGCGCGATCAGTTCGAATAGATCCTCACGAACTAGTGGCTCCCCCCCTGAGAAGATCAGGCTCTTGAAGTCTGAGACTTGGGACAAGGGGTCAATGACTCTGGTTTTCCCCTCCTCTGTCGTCAGCTCATCCGCGCAGTCGACTTTGCCCGCGCGCGCGTGACAGTGATCACACTCCAAGTTACATGTCGCCGTCACTTCCCACACTGGGTGCACGGGGTATCCGAAGCACCCCACCCCTTGGCAGCCAGCTGCTATCTGGAAGATCTTGTTCGCCTGCGTCGTCCACCAGGGGAGCTTGGTCCAGCCAGTGAGCCTTCTGATCAGCAGGGCGCTCTTCAACTGCTTCAAGAGGAGCGATGGAGGGTCGTAGAAAGGTTTGACAGTCTTATCGTTCAATCGATGTCACCACAGTAGGACGACAGGTATGAACAATAGTGATGACAGCAGGTTCACGAAAAGGGTTGCGCCTGAGATATTCATCTGCGACTTCGGGACCGCATATCCGCCCCTGAGCGTCTGTACAACTGCGATAACGGACAAAATGAGAACCGGCAACCCCATCACTGCAATCCAGTAGCTGATCCCGACGAGCACGCTGGCAACCATCATAGGATATATCAGGACCATTGCTGCAACGTATACCATGGACCCTCTCTTCAGCCCGAGGCGCACTATTAGGTTCTTCTTGTTGACGGCCTTGTCCGCGTCATAGTCAGGGAACTCGTTCGCAACTATCACGCAGAAGATGCTCAATGATGCCGGTATCGCCACGAGAATCATGTTCGTCTCAAAGATGCCAGAGACCAGGTAGTACCCACTCGTCAAAGCCAGGACCCCATAGCATCCGCTTATGGTTATCTCTCCAATGCCCTGGTATGCCAACTGTATCGGTGGGTGCGAATAGAAAACGCCACAGAAAGCTCCGAACAATGCGAGCGGCAGAAGCAGCGGATAATCCTCAAAATAGAACAGCAGATAGAGCGCTGCAATCACGACGAGGATCACCACGGCTGAGAGGCCTGCCACCTTTGCGACAGGCCTGTCTACCATGTTGTCTGGCAGCGCCCTGCTTCCGCCCGAGAATGCGATGTAACTCCTGTTGATGACATCGCCCTCATAATCGAAGTACTCGTTGAAGTAGTAGGTCGCCAGCATGATGAACACTACCCCCGCGATAGACATCCAGATCAGTCCCCATTCTGGGTGGAATCCCCCGCCGAGAGCGATTACAATGCCAGTTACCAGTGCAGCCAGACCGGGTGACAGGAACGGGATCCTTGAAAGAACCAAGAACCCCTTCACTGAGCTCGCCTCCTCCCTTGTTTCTTTCGGCGCCCGGTCCATTTCGTTCTTCGGTTGCATCAGGGACATGCATGCGGTCTTTGTTTAAAACACTTTTTCCGCCATTGTTCGAACGCTCTCACCTGCATGGGGGAAAACTGCTCTACTTCAGAACGCATTGGAGTGAGCCAGCCCCGAGGTATCCATCATATCCATTATTATAGCGTAGATGAGTTCCTTTGCCGGGAGACGAGACGGCTGTGGAAATCGAGCCATTTCATAGGGATAGCATGAGCCCACGGGCCGTTGCGCTGCTGCTTTGCATAGTGATGGTGTCATCGGCGATCCCGCTGTTTTCCATTATGGTGACACGCGGGACTCACGACGCAATCCTGATTGCACCTATTCATGACGATGCCAATGACTTCGCAAGGTACATCCACGTGAACAATTTCAGGTTTGATCCGTTGGTGGAATCGCCCAACGTACCCGATTGGCTGTCCTATGGATCTCTGGATTCCGGCGTTGAGACGTATTACATAGTCCAGTTCAACGGACCTGTGACCGAGCAGATGAAACAAGATCTTGGTTCAACAGGAATGCATGTGCTCTACTACATCAACTACAACGCGTTCATCGTGGCGACGGATGGAAAGGCTCTGGACAAGGCGAAAACACTTGCCAGCTTCAGGTGGGCTGGGGTATTCGAGCCCGCATACAAGCTCAGTCCGCGCTTGTCGGATTCCTACGAGCAGATGCTCTCCCGTGCGGTCGAGCGAAACATGAAGGGTGCGCCCGGTACGATGAATTCCTCCTCTTCAGGAGCGTCCTTCGACGTCTTCTCCAGATCATTAGACGCTTCCCCACCAGGGTTCGGCGCTGATGACAGGTCATCGACAGAGAGGATGTCGAATCCGTACCAGGACATGTCTTTGCCTGAAGAGACGATCTCGGATCCAAGAATAGACGTGCTGGTCACGACCTTCGAAAAGTCCTGGGTAGACTATGTCGCGAGGGCCGTGTCTGAATTGGGCGGCTCTGAGATTGTCTATTCGTACAAGTCCTGGGGCACCGTCAGAGCGACAATCGACAAGGATGATCTCACACAGCTCGCCAGAGTGCCTGGCGTGATGTGGATTGACAGGCAGACCGATGCGCATGTCTTCAACGACATTGCCCGATGGGTTATCCAGAGCGCGGACACGGTGGACTTCGTGACCCCAATTCACGAGCAAGGGATCTGGGGTACCGGCCAAACAGTGACGGTGGGCGACACTGGAATTGACTATGATCACGACGCTTTTAGTGATCCGTCTATCGTCACCCCGGACCCGAACCACAGGAAGGTCACGGACTACTACGTTCCACCTGGAGCTTTGGGAGACAGTGTGGACAACGGAATCAACCATGGATCACATGTTTCAGGAACCGTCGCGGGTGACGACGGCACATGGCACGTCTACGACGGTGATCCACGCGGCTTGAACGGAACAGTGGGTCCGCATGACGGCCAAGCCTTCGACGCCAAGCTCCAAGTCCAGGACCTCTCCCAGGACGGTTATGTCGTGGGCACGCCGGCGGATATGCACGACCTGTTTCAGCCTGCTCTGGACAGGGGTTCTTACATTCACACCAACAGCTGGGGCGATTCGGGTAACGACTACATTACTGAGGCGTCTCAGACCGACGATTTCCTCTGGGACAACCAGGACTTCATAGTCCTCTTCGCCGCGGGCAACTCTGGCTCTGGCCTGGGCTCGATCAGCCCATATGCCGCCGCCAAGAACGTCATCGGCGTGGGCGCGACCGAGAACGGCATGCGCATGCAGACCGTGGCCGGCTTCAGCAGCAGAGGTCCCACCGCCGATGGCCGCTTGAAGCCCGACGTCATGGCGCCCGGGAGCGGCACATGGTCAGTGCGCGGCATGGATCCGAGGACGACGCTCAACAACTATTGGCAGCTCAGCGGCACAAGCATGGCAACACCAACGGTCGCGGGCGCTGCGACGCTCGTCCGCCAATACTACATGGACGGGTTCTATCCAACGGGGACGAAACAGCCCGGCAACGGTTTTGTCCCATCCGCTGCCCTAGTGAAGGCCACCTTGATCAACAGTGCCTCGGAGATGACTGGGACAGGCGCGTACGCCAACGACGAGTTGAAGTACCCCAACGACAACCAGGGTTGGGGCCGAGTGCTCCTTGACGACGCCCTCTTCTTCCAGAACGATCTCAGAGGCGTAGTAGTCGATGACGAGAGGGTCGGGCTCGCTACTGGCGGCTCCGCGAGCTACGAGATGGCCATCGGTGACTCATCGATGCCGGTCGAGGTCACGCTCGTCTGGACGGACTATCCTGGGCTACCGATGTCCTCCCCTGCCCTCGTGAACGACCTCAATCTCGTTGTGACCTCCCCTGGCGGGACCATCTACCGGGGGAACGTGTATCAGGGATACAACCCAGGCGAGTCGACCCCCAATCCGGCCTTGTCCCTATCCGATCATCTGAACAATGTCGAGAGCGTCCTCGTGGTGACGAACCCCCAGGTCGGCCTGTGGACGGTCTCTGTCTCCGGCTCGAATGTCCCAATGGGACCACAGCCATATGCCCTGGTCATTTCTGGCGAAATTGTAACCAACAAGGGCGCTGTGAGCCTCGATAAGAACTTCTACAAGTCCTCGGCGACGGTAAGTGTCCGGACCGTGGACATGGATCTCAACTCAGATCCACTCTCAATCGAGACGGTCACCGTGAACCTGTCCAGTTCGACCGAGACAGTTCCAGAGGTCCTAACGCTCACTGAGACCGGACCCGGTACGGCCATCTTCGCAGGTATCATCCAGTTACAGAACTATGCGATCCCGATCCAAGGGGACGGGCTCCTTCAGGTTCAGAACGGAGACGACATCACCGCTGAGTATTTCGACGATGATGATGGGCTTGGTGGGAGCGGTCCGACCTATGACCGTGCCGTGGTCGACGACGATCCGCCCGTGATATCAGGCGTGGAGGTCATCAACATCAGGTTCAACCGTGCGACCGTTGTCTGGACCACAGACGAGAACTCTAGTTCACTCACAAGGTACGGTGACTCGACCCCCCCCGGTTCGTCTGAATCCGATTCCCGGCTCTCTACTAGCCACCAGTTGATGCTCAGAAATCTCGATGAGAGCACGACTTATCGCTTCGCTGTCGAATCGACCGACGAGGCTGGCAATCTTGCCTCAGATGACAACGGCAGCGATTACTATGAGTTCACAACGACTGTGAGCCCCCCTGCACCCGTCTCGAGCTACGAATGGCCGACGTTCCACAACAACATGGCCCGCGTGGGTGTGTCACCGCGCGCATTCTCGCCCCCGATCGAGATGCGGTGGAACTCAACTGAGAACCACGCCTCCCGATACTCATCGCCGATCATGGCTGACGGGATGCTGTTCTCCACGACTCTGGACGGCTACATCAGGGCAAGGGACGCCTACACCGGAGATCTCCTGTGGCAGAAGGGTCTGGGCGATATGAACATGTTCACGGGCATACCAACCGTCGCCGACGGGATTGTCTATACTACCTTCTATGAAGAGCCGTTCAACCGCACCGGTGGGACGGTCTACGCGCTCGATGAGTTCACGGGCGATGTCATCTGGTCCGTAGGGCCAGAGTCAGGCATCGATTTCAATGCTCGGATATCTATGGCCGATTCGGGCGATTTGGTCTTCGGCGCTGCATGGTCCGGTGAGGTATTTGCCATGAACGCTCGGACCGGTGCGATAGAATGGACCTATCAGACTGGAGACACCCCCTTCAGCGGTCCTGCCGTTGACGGCAGTCAGGTGATAATAGGGACCCTCTACAGTCCGCGAATCATCAGCCTGGACGAGTACACGGGCAGCCTCCTCTGGGAACAGGTGGTCGATAGCTGGGTCACCTCTGCACCCATGGTGTCCGCCGGCCTCGTCTATGTCGGCACATACGATGGGACGCTGTATTGCCTCAACAAGTGGTCGGGAAGCGTAGTCTGGCAGGTCGGAGGCTTCGGACCGTTCTTCTACTCCACGCCTGCGACTGACGGTGCATCTCTATACTTTTCCACCGGGTCCGGCATATGCTATGCGGTCGACGCCTTCAACGGATCGATCCTGTGGAATGTGTCCATCGGCATTAGCGGTTCCGGATCGCTCGCGTATGCTAGCGGATATCTCTACTTGGGATCATACGACGGGGCACTGTTGGTCCTCGATGCATTCGACGGGTCCGTGCTTGATTCGGAACCTATCGGCGACTTCGAGATCACTTCCAGCCCGTCCGTTTCCGACGGCTGGGTGTGGATCGAGAACTCCTACGGCGAAGTATACGCCTTCATGGGTCAGATCCCCGTGGGGCTTGTTATCAGACCGACCTCTCAGACAAAGGACGTAGTCCCGTCGTCCGTGGTGGATTACACAATCGGTGTCACGAACACGGGCTTGTCCGGGCCTGACACCTTCGACACCCTTGTGACTCCGGGCGCCCTAGGTTGGACCACCGAGCTGTTCAAGGCAGACGGTTTCACGCCCCTGCCCGATACGGACAGCGACTTGGTCCCTGATACTGGGCCGATCGGAACTGGTAACACGGCCACGGTGGTCGTCCGGGTCACAATTCCTGCGAGCGTGAATGCAGGTGACAGGGAGTCTGCCGGTGTGAATTTCAGGTCCAGCATTAACCTCGCGGTTGACAAGGACGCGAAGATAGTCAGCCTGGTACCTCCTCCAGGCGTTGAAATTGGACCGAATGCCTACTTCACGGCAAGCTCAGGCGCTGTCAGGACCGCCTGGATGAACGTCACGAATACTGGAGCATTCGGTGACACCATCGACATGACTGCTCTGCCCCATATCGGCTGGAATTACACGCTTTTGTCTCAGGACGGAGTCACGCCTCTACCAGACACGGACACGGACGGCGTTCCGGACACGGGCCCGATATCAGGTCTTGGCCATGTGACTATCAGTGTCAAGATCGAAGCGCCGTCTGCAATTCTCCCGGGTACGTATGAAAAGACCGTGGTCACTGGGACATCGTCTCTAGACGTCAATGTGACGGGCTCGAACTTCGTCGTGCTCGAACCCGTTAGCATCCCGAGCAACGATTGGCCAACCTTCCATAACGGCAACGAGCGCCATGGAATGTCACCGAGCCTGACCACCCCGCCTCTGGATCAGCAATGGGTAGCCGGTCCTTACCTCGAGGACGACTGGTCAGGACCTGTGTTCGCAGACGGGATATTGTTCTCGACCACGATGGACGGCTACATACGCGCCAACGATCCGTACACTGGTCAGTTGCTATGGTCCAAGCTTCTTGGAGACGAATACTACTACACGGGGACGCCTGCCGTCAAGGACGGAATCGTCTACATCACATTTGGCGGAGATAGCGGAGGCTCTCTGTACGCCCTGGATGAGCGCACAGGAGACACGGTCTGGTCCTTCGGCTCGGAGAGAGGGATGTACCTGAACGCGCGAACGCCTATAGCGACCTCCGCCGGGCTCGTGTTCGGTTCCGCATGGTATGGCGAGGTGTTCGCGGTAGATGCGAACGACGGCTCCGAGGTCTGGAGGTACCAAACAGGGGATTTCTGGCCGAGCGGAGTTGCTATCAGCGAAGGGTCAGTCTACTTCAGCACAGATGATGGCAACGCGTTCGCCCTGGATGAGTTCACGGGCCAGCGGCTATGGTCATGCTCGCTGGATGGCGAAGCCGTGTCTGCTCCCATGTACGCTGACGGTATGGTGTATGTCGGTACAGGAGGAGGGTCGATGTACGCGCTGGATTCTGCAAGCGGAGACGTGGTGTGGCAGCGCAATGTCGGAGAAGTCCTGTTCTCCACGCCGGCATATGACGGCTCTGCGATATACTTCGGCACTGAGAACGGCTCCTTCATGGCGCTCAACGCATCGACCGGCTCCACGCTCTGGTCGGTCATTGTTGGCTCGTATGTCGAGAGTTCCGTTGCTTATGCGAACGGATACGTTTTCGGCACAGCTGCGACTGGAGTTCTCTATACTCTTGCCGCATCGAACGGCGACATAGTCGACGCAGAGGTCCTTATCGCCAATAGATCGACCTCCAGCCCAGCGGTGTCCAACGGCTGGGTCTGGGTTCAGGATTGGGACGGATATCTATACGGCTTCAAAGGCGTGCCCCCCGTCGGAGTCGAGGTAGAACCCCAGCACCAGGAGATGATGGCTATTCTGGACTCGACGGTCGCCTTCACAGTCACCGTGAGGAACATCGGCTCCTCAGGCACCGATACTTTCGACGTGACGCTCAGCCAGGGACCGAAGGGATGGCCTGTTGCCGTGGTCTCCTCGGACGGAATCACTCCGTTGCCGGACACGGACAGTGACGGGTTCCCGGATACCGGGCCGCTCGGATATCAGAACGAGATTCGCATAGTTGCGAAGGTCTCTGTCCCAGCCGGCGTCGTCCCCGGAGATCAGGAGATCTCGTTGGTTACGTTCACGTCTAGCAAAGACGCCAATTTCTCAGCAAACGGGACGCTGATCACAGTGACACCGCCGCCGGGCTTGATAATCGGACGGGGCGGGTACAAGGCATCCTCTCCTAGCAGCACGGAGTACTTCGCGACGAACGTGACGAACACTGGGGCTGGCCTGGACGTTATTGACCTGAGCCACGCTGCGACTTCTGCATGGCTGGTCATGCTGCTCGAGTCGGATGGGGTCACGCCCCTCGTGGACAACGACTGGGACGGTGTGCCGGATACTGGCGTCCTCGGCGGGCTCGTGTCGTACCCTATTGTGGTAGCTGTTTCCGTTCCAGAGAGCACTCCACCGGATTCATACATCACAGTGACTCTCCGAGCAACCTCCACGGTCGACCCTACCCAAACAGCATCCGCGAAGTTCAGGCTGGATGTCCTGGGATTGTTTTCGCTCGAGTGGCCCACCTACCAGCACGATGCGGCCAGAACGGGAAGCGCGCCTCAACCGTACGATTTGCCGCTGACCTGGCTATGGACGTACGATGGGAGGGGAGGAGACTCCTGGGACGCCTCCCCGATCGTGGCTGGAGGAGTGGTTTACTACACATCGACCTCAGGCGACGTCATGGCAGTCGATGGCGGAACTGGTGAAGAGATGTGGGTCACAAATATCGGACTCGATTGGTACACGAGTTACCTTACATACTCCGAGGGGAAGGTGTTCGTTGGCTACACAGACTATGCTACATGGGCCGGCCTTTTCAGCGCACTGGACGCCGAGACAGGTATGGTGCTTTGGACGTTCTCACCCAGTGGCTCCGTTTTGTATGGAACTCCTGTGACCAAAGCCGGCGTCGTGTATTTCTGCACAAACTCAGGCTTGACGTACGCTCTTGATGCCGCCACCGGCGACGAGCTTTGGGAATATGCTGTCTCGGGAACGGTCTATTGGGGGCCGAGCATCATCGACGGAATACTTGTGATAGGAGACAGAGGATACTTGGATGGAACCTACATGAATGGAACCATCACAGCACTTGATCTGGACGGAAACTATCTCTGGAGTCTAACCTATCCCGCAGCAGCCTTTTCCGGCTGGCCCAGCGCGGCCAGCGGTGGCGACGGCAAGATATTCTTCACCGGCGAACCAGGCTATGTCTATGCGATCGATTCCGGAGCTGGGAATCCTCTCTGGACCAGCGACACGATATGCCGGTTTGGCGATTCCGCCCCTGTATACGGCGACGGAGCGATCTTCATAGCGGATGTAGCGGACAACATATACGCGCTGGATGCGGAGACAGGTGACGAACTATGGTACTTCTACTCGCCGCTTCCTATTAGCTCCCCGGCCATCCTGAACAACGGCACCGTCTATCAGGTTACAAATAGCGGATACCTCTGGATGTTGGACGCGGCCACAGGCGAGCGTATCGACTTGATGATGTTGTCCGTCCACGATATATACAGCGCCATGGCTATGGCGAACGGCGCTCTCTATGTCGTCGATATTACGGGCGCGCTGTCCGCCTTCGGGTTTGCCGGCTCGGGCGAGGTTGCGAGCATCGAGGTGATGCCAGTGAGCGCCGTGGTCCCAGTTGGCGGGTTCCAGATTTTCGACGCCGTCGCGAAGAACAGGTACGGTTGTGCCATCCTAGGACAGGAGTTCACGTGGACGATTGTTTCGGGGACCGGTTCACTGATGCTCTTGGACGATGCTGGTGAATCGATTATGTTCGTTGCGGGAGCGAATTCTGGCACGACCGTCCTGCGAGTTTCCATTGGGGAGATTTCGACGCAGGTGCAGGTAGTCGTGCCGCCGGGCGATGTCCGGGAAATACTCGTTTCGCCATCTGAAGCATCGGTTACGGTTGGCTCAACGATGCAGTTCACCGCCACCGCCTACGACGCGTTCGGGAATGAAGTTACCGGACTGAGCATGATTTGGACGAGCACTATGGGCAATATTGATTCATCGGGGTTACTGGACGCTGGTAGCGGATCTGGCGCGGGGATTGTGACAGCATCTCTAGGCTCCGTTCTGGGAGAGGCGACAATCCATGTCCTGCCAGGTCCTTTGGACCACATTTCTGTCACTCCGAACAGCCTCTCCGTAGTTGCAGGTGGCGTGTCCACGATCTCCCTCGTCGGAGAAGATCTCTATGGGAACGAGGTCGCTGGGATGACATACATGTGGTCGTCCACTCTGGGCGAAGTTCATGTTTTGGGAGGGACCGATGAGGCGATCTTCCAGGCAGGGACTGTCGCGGGCTCGGGGAGCATCAACGTGAGCTGTGGTAGCGTGAGCACCGTGATATCAGTCGTTGTTATCCCAGGAGCCCTCGACAGCCTGGTGATTGCTCCGTCCACAGCGGCGGTCTTTGTCGACGAGGTCACACAGTTCACGGTCTCCGGATTCGACGTCTATGGCAACGTTATCTCCGGCCTGACGATCTCTTACACCGTTTTGGGTGGCATCGGATCGGTCAACAGCGCCGGCGTATTCACAGCGGGCACAGCGACCGGGGCCGGAAAAGTCATCGCGATCTCTGGCGATGACTTCGCAGAGGCGTCCGTGACTGTTGGCCACGGCCCGTTGGACCGGATAGCAGTCTTCTCGACGAGCACGGTGACCCTGCCGGCTGGGAGTGTGGTGGTCCTGAACGCTGTTGGCTACGACGCTCACGGCAACACGGTCAGTGATTTGACCTTCACCTGGAGTGCGGACAAAGGGTCGATGATCTTCATGAGCGGGACCTCGGAAGTCGTCTATCAGGCAGGGACATCTGTTGGGTCCAGGACTGTCACGGCCTCCTACGGTTCCGTCCACGGAAGCATGAGCCTTTCCGTAGTGCCAGGTCCTCTGACCACACTTGTTGTCGACCCAGCCGCACTCGTGGCCCACTCGGGCGACTCCGTGAACCTCACGGTGAGGGGATACGATGCTTACGGCAATCCGATCCCCAACCTGGAGTTCTCGTGGGCCATCTCCTCGACCTCGTCTATCAACGACGCAATCGGCACGCTGACGGCGCATACGGACACCAGGACCGTCACCCTAGCCACAGGCAAGGGAGCCACGGGGACGATTACCGTTACATGCGGCGACAAATCGGCCGTCGTGAGCGTGACGGTCAACGAATCGCCTAGCGCCCTTACCAAGGCCGCGCCAACTCTCGCGCTAGCAGCCATGATCGCCGTGATCGCGCTGGCAGTGCTGTTGGTCCTGATGTTGCTGGGCAAGCTCCGGACGGTCGGAAAGAAGGAATGACCAGGGCAAACGGTCATTCCTGTAAACTTCTTCTTTTATGATTTCTTCCGCCAAAACCCAATACTCAGGAATCGTGTGGCTTCGCGGCAATCGCGCGATCTACCTGATGACGGCGAGGTGGGCCCAACCGGGCCTGCACCTGTTGCGAGCCAGATATTCTATCTCGGATTTCAATTCCTGTGAGACAATGCAGGGCCAGTTCTCAAAACCCTTTAACTTTTTTCTCAATCCCGGATTATGGCCCGGGGTCTGAGGGTGATTGAAGCTGGAGGCTATACTTACCGATATGAAATGACTGGGGTTCGAAATCCATTTTATTACTGGAAGAAAAGGGGTCGCCTTTCCTTCCTCTATGTTGAAGAGGCACTGGCAGTTCCTTCCAAATCGCCTTTCATTCTTGGTTGATCTTTGCAGCAGTAGAAATGATGGAGACGAACGACAACGCGGGTTTTGTCTCAGGACTGGATGAGGAGAAGAGAATCCAAGACCCGGCCCACTCTCACAAGCAGCCCGTAAGGTGTTGCTCGACAGAGTCGATTCTCTCAGGGCATCGACCGCTCCCCGAACGGTAACCGCCCATGATTGCAAGCACAAGGCAAATAAGGAACAAGGTATCTCGGAGGCTTCTGGCCCATACGCCAACAGTCGCCTTTGGATAATGAAGCAGAGGAGGATCGAATGGCTCGATGCAGATACCTTGAGCTAAAGGCAGAACTCCTGGTAGAGGGAATAAGAGCCATGCCGGAGGCTCTCCAAGAGGTTGGGAAGAAATACAAGGAGCAGAACCACGGTCTTTTCGGCTGGGACTTTGAAGAGCATGTTGGTTTGGTTCTGCCTGACGATTTCCTCCTCCCCGACGGAACAGTCGTCCAGTTCAGGATGAATAGCCGTTCGCCATACCATGTCTCCAAGGACGGAGATAACCTGGTCCTGTCCAGCAGGGACGAGGAACTTTGCAAGGTCAGATGGATACCGAGGCCGGAATACTACACCAGAACGACGAGCAGTGGCCAAAGAATGGCAAGAGTCGGGCAGATCGGAGGAGAGGACTGCCTGTTCTTCTGCTATCAGAACTACTGCAGCCACTTCAGCAAGGGAGAGGAGTGTCTGTTCTGCAATCTCGTCTCAACCGCTGAGACTTATGGCTCTCTGAGAAAGAAGGACATCAATGACATGGGCGAGGTCGCCAAGGTCGCGTTCTCCGAAGGACAGGTGAGGCATGTCCTGCTCACGGGAGGGTGCTTCAGCCACCAGAAGGAGATCGCGCTCGTCACGGAGATTCTCGAATCCATCAGGATGCATACGGGTCTTGACCGCATCCCAGGAACAATCCTACCATCGCCGGCGAGAGGACTGGAGGAGATCAACGGATACTACAACGCCGGGATAGATGCATTGGGTTTCAGCATGGAGATCTGGGACGAGAAG
>JAHIZT010000122.1 GCA_018814355.1 Candidatus Thermoplasmatota archaeon
ACGACGGAGAGGAGTTGGGATTTTCTCTCGCTGCTGGTGGAGACATCAACCGCGACCACTTTGCTAACTTGATCGTCGGTGCACCTTTCGCTGACGCGGGGGGCCTGGCCGACTCAGGGCGAGTCTACGTGTACTATGGCGGCTCGCCGATGAACGATATTGATGACAAGAACTTCTCTGGTGAGGCTGCTGAGGACAACTTCGGATGGGCTGTCGCTGGCAATGTTAGCGTCGACCGCGACACATCGATGGACATAGTGGTGGGAGCGCCCAATCACAAGGTTGGAGGAGTCATGACTGGAGCGGCCTATGTCATCAGGAATGTGATCAAGGTGAATCCGGCAATCAGCGTGGTGAATGGGAAGGCGGCGGGGGACGGGTTCGGATTCTCCGTTGCGGCCCTGGTTGATATGAATGGAGACGCTTACGGAGACATCGCCATCGGGGCTCCGTTCAACGACGACAACGGGACCGATGCCGGGGAGGTCTCTGTGCTCTATGGTTCTTCGAAGTTCAATATCAATGTCGAGTTGGCCATGATGGGCCAAGGCGCGAACGAGCACCTCGGATGGGCGCTCGCGGCGGGCGACTTCCATGAGGATGGCTATACGGACCTTCTCGTAGGTGCGCCAGATAGTGACCTCAACACGACCTCCACCGGAAGGGCGTACGCGTACTTCGGAGGGCAGACACCGGACGCCTATTCGGACTTAGTCCTTGTACCAGATGCAGGCGCAGACTTCTTCGGAGGGAGCGTGGCGGTCGGAGGCAACATCACGGGGGACAGCGCTCCTGACTTCGCCGTCGGGGACCCGCAGTTCACGCCTTCGGGCCTTGCGAACGCGGGCCGAGCGTACATCTATGCGGGTCTGCTGATCGAGATACCCGTGAACCCTATCGTAGAAGGATTCGTCCTAGTGCCAGGCACGACGACAGGGATTTCAGGATTCACGGTCACACTGGAACCGGCTGGCTGGTCCACGACCACTGCGGCGAACGGCTACTTCCAGATCAAAGCGGTCCCGGGAACGTACTGGTTGAACGCAAGCAAGACTGGGTACGTTTCCAACTCAACAGACGTCTCTCTCGCGATGAACGACGAGAAGATCTTCGTATTCTACCCCTTGACGGTCCCGCTAGTTGAAGGCCTGGTGACTGACATTGTGTCCATGGCACCGATCGCAGGAGCGACGGTGTCGATATTCAACGGGACATCGTTCATGGACAGCACGACAACGCTTGCGAACGGCACCTACTCCTTGTACCTGCCAGAAGCGTTTGTTCCGGAGGAGCACGCGAGCATAGGCATCACGGTGTACGCATGGGACTCGGCACACTACACGGGAAACAGCAGCAAGAACCTTGCCCGGAACCAGACGGCACGCGCCGATTTCACATTGGATAGGTTCCCTGTTATCTCCGGGACGGTCAGGACCGCCATCACGCTGTCCCCGGTCAGGGACGCAGTTGTCCAGGCAGTCCAGGGAGCGAGCATCCTGGCAAGCACTATCTCAGCAGGCAACGGTCAATACTCCCTGGCGGCTGTCAATGCGACAGCAGGATCTGTTTTCGTCAATGTCACCGCCTCAGGATACTGGCGAGAGAGCGCCTTGCCGGACGTTGACAAGAACGTCACCTACACGCAGGACTTCTTCTTGCAGATAGACCACGTGCCACCGTCGTCACAGCTGGTCATGTTGACCAAGTACACCAACACCTCTGTGGTCACAGTGACCGCTAACGCGACGGACCTGAACGGCATCGCGGAGGTGCAGCTCTGGTACAGATACAACGGCACGGGAAGCTTCGAGTTCTACTCGGCAGACACGACATCACCATACGTGTTCTCGTTCGACACCGCGGCGTTGGACGGAGACGGCCTGTACGAATTCTACGCTCAGGCCGTGGACTATGCCGGAAACAATGAAACCGCCCCCGCGGGCAACGAGACATGGACGATAGTGGATTCGGCCCCACCAGTATCCAGCGTCGAGCCGCTGCCTGAGTACACTCTCACAGAGAACTTCAACATAACTGAGATAGTCAGCGATGCTGGGGGGATCTACTACATCACGCTTTACTACAGGCTGAACGGCGGCACGTACATCCCACTGTGGGTCAATTCGACGGCAGCATATCAGGAGACGCTCAACTCCGCCCAGCTCGGCGGGGACGGGAGCTATGACTTCTACACTGTCGCCGTCGATGTTGCGGGCAATGTGGAGTCCGTACCCTCAGTTCCCGACACAACGACATTCGTAGACACTCAAGCGCCCAATGTGACAATCGTCGCACCGACTCCGAACAAGGTGATCGGACAGACATCGATAACCATCAACTGGACCGGGTACGACACCGGGTCAGGGGTCAAGGGATACATGATCAGGGTCGATGGAGGGGCGTGGGCTGATGTCGGGATGAACCTGTCCTACAACTACACGAACCTGGCGTTCGGATCACACACCGTCTCCGTCAACGTCTCCGATATGGCAGGTCATTGGGGGATAGCCACCGTCAGCGTCCTGGTGGACACGAGGCAGCCCGAACTCATCATAACGACCCCGACAGCCGACGAGGTGATCGAACACGAGAACGTGACCGTCACCTGGATCACGACGGACCTAGAGAGCGGCATCGCACGCATACAAGTCTCACTGGACCATGGAGCGTTCTACGATGTGGCTATAGGCAACTCGACCGTGCTCACATATCTCAAGAACGGATTGCACGATGTGACGGTCAGGACCACGGACGGAGTGGGCAACTACAGGGATGTGACCGTAAGCTTCACTGTGCAGTTGGAGAAGGAGCAAGGAGGAGGCATAAGCGCGTTGACCATTGGTGCGATCGCGATAGTGACCATCGCGCTGATAGTGGCCGCGCTCATGATACTGAGACGGAAGAAGCCGACACAGACACCTGGACCGGACAAGGAACAGACCAAGAAGACCTAGACGACCGAAACCCTAGGAACAGTGAAGGCTGATCCTTCACCGGAATCGTCCTTGTCAGGACCGACGCTCAGAACAGCAGCACGGGCTTGCTCGGCCGGAGTGAGTACTTCTTGCACTTGAAGCAGTACCATTCGTTGTACTCCGGGATGAACTTCATGACCTCTTTGCAGGCCGGGCAGTCCTTCTTCTCACCCGCGTCCAAAGGCACCCCGCCGAATCCCTTAGGAGCGTACTCTTTGCACTTGAAGCAATAATGTCTCGAGTACTTCTCGACCCATTTGACCGGGTCGCCGCACTTGGGACACGCCAGCACCTTGGGCTTGGGGGCAGGCTTCGCTGGCTCTGCCTTCTTCTGCGACCTGAGCGGGTACTTCTTGCAGGAGTGGCAGTAGTACTCCCCGTAATTCTCTACGAACTTCATCTCTCCTGCACAGTCAGGACACTTCTTCGCAACCCTCTCTTCCTTGACCACGCTAGTAGGGAGCTTTGGGGCCTCATCCTTAGGAGCGTACTTCCTGCAGCCGTAGCAGTAGTGCCTCTGGTACTTCTCTATGAACTTAAGGGGCTGCCTGCACGACGGACACATCCTTATTTCCGCTGGCTTGGGCTCCGGCTCAGGTGCGATCTCGGGTTCCTTGGCAGACTCGGACACGATAGGGACGACTTCAGGCTTGACCTCCAAAACCGGCTGCACCGGCTCAGAGGCCTTGTCCGTAACTGGGGCGCTGACGACGTCCAGCAGGATCTGGGCCTCGTTCGGCTTGGGCTCCTCCTTCTCCTCTGCAACGACCTCGTCCTGGTAAGTCTCGCACATGAAACAATAGAGCCTGCCGTCCTTGAGGTCCTGCAGATCCGCGCCGCAGTTCCTGCACTCGAGCTTCGCCTCTTCCTCCTCGAGTGCCTTCAGCTCGTCAGCGATGGCGGCGGCAGGGTCCACGTGCACCGCCTCGGCGTTGCACTCGTGCTTGTCCTCACCTTCATCTATGTAGGAGTTGCACCCGTAGCAGTACCACTTCTCAATGTGCTCTATGAACGCCGGCTCCTCGCCGCACTTGGGACACTTAGACGCTTCCATTGTCATTCCCATTCCGGTCAGAGACGGGCCCGAGGCCTCTCCTCTGCCTAGGCATTCTACCGGTCAGGAGCGTATATGAATATGTTTTCCTGGGAATCATCCATGATAACACACTGGCTAGACTGGTTCCAATCCTGGCTTTCAGGACGATCTTGTGCGTAGCCTACATGTAGCCGAGCAGGAGAAGACATCGGCCCCCATTGGCCTCATCGGAAGACTGTAGAGGCAGGGTTGACACATGAGAAAGGGAAGGTGCCAATTGGGCTTGAGAAAGGACTACGGGGGCGGCATAGAAGGGTTGCCGCTCCAGCTGCTGATAATGGTGGTGGTAGCTGGGTTGGGGCTCACTATCATCATGGGGTGGATGAACTCTATCGCCGCGCCTCATTCGATCGGAGAGGTGTTCGTCAACCCGTCGGAGATCGTGGTATACGACGAGGATGGCGACGGGGTATATTCCAGAGACGGGGTCGCAATGACCGTCACAGTGACGGACCAGAGCGGAGACAGACTCGAGGGAGCGACCGTCGTGCTCGAAGGAGCCAACATCAAGGCCGGCGACGGTGGACCAGTCAGGGGGGTCACAGACTCCCATGGACAACTCGTCCTGACAGGGCTGACGGTAGAGCAGTTCGGCTCGAGGCTGACGACGATCACGGTGACAGTCGCGAAGGGGGACTACGGCATCGACTCGGGTTACGAGATACCCGTGATCCCGAGCTGATGGCAGATGCATCTGAGCCGTGACTGCGCGGGACTGGAATCGATCCCGCTCAAGCTCATGATCGTGGCGGTCGTCGCATCGCTCTCCGTGATCCCTGCCTCACATGCTCTCCAGGGACTGGAGAACAGGGATTTCGTCAGAAGGGCGGGCCTTGGGCTCGAAATGATCATTGCGACCGCGCAGACTCTCACGACCGAAGGCCCGGGGAGCGTGCGCACGATCTCGCTGGACCTCAGAGGGGATGGGAGCCTCCGACCCGACCGCCTGACCATAGGCGACAGTGTCGGAGGTCCGAACGCGTCGAGCGCGGTTCTCAGACTCGGGAACTGCGCGACGATCATACGGTCCGCCACCGACCCTCCCGCCATGATCATAGGCCCCGGTTGGACCGCTCTTGTCACAAGCTCGTTCGTGCTCGATCTTAGGATGTCCGCGATGCTCGGGAACAGGACGGTCTACGTGCTCGTGGAGGTAGTGTGATGGACTTCATAGTCTCCAAGGTCGTCATGTCCATCACCGCGCTCCTTGTCGTCTCGATACTTGCCGGGCTTCTCTCGCCAGACAAGTTCGCCGATCTTGACACTGATTTGGTGAGGGTTCTAGATGATCTCTCATCAATCGTAGCCCGGACAGCCATGTCCGCTTCCGAGGTCACCATTACATGGGCCGTGCCATTCCTCACAACGGGGGGCGAGGTCTTGGTCACGGTCCACCAGTCCATCTTGTCTGGTAGTTCGGGCGGCCAAAGCGTGCGCGTGCAACCGATCTTCGAGCTGCATACGTGGTCTTATGACGGTTCCATGCTCAACGCCTCTACCATCCATGACCTCGACGACTCCTCTGAGGACGTCGAGTGCCGCTCTGGACAGAAGTTCACGATCTGCACGGCATCGGTGCAGTTCGAGAACGGGTCAAGGCTGTTGCTCTTCATCTCCCGCGCGTTCTAGGTCTTCTTGCCGAACCCATCGGCCAGCTCCTTGACTGACTCGATGAACATGTCAACCTCTTCGGAGCTGTTGTAGATATACACAGACGCGCGCGCGCACCCGTCTATGCCGCGCGAGTGGAAGTAGGTGTGACAGCAGTGCATCCCAGAGCGCATCATGATGTTCTTCGAGTTGTCCAAGATCATAGCGATGTCGTGTGCGGAGAGATTGTCTATGTTGAAGCTGAAGAGGCCTCCCCGTTGGTTCGGGTCCTCTGGCTTGAGAATCCTGACTCCTGGCACATCGACCAGCGAGCGCGTGATCTTCTTGTTCAGAGCTATCTCATGCTCGAGCACATTGTCCATTCCAATCCCCGTAAGGTAGTCCAGGGCGGCTCCAGTGCCTACGATGCCAGAGTAGTTCTGCAACCCCGTCTCGAACCGCTCAGGAGCCGGCATCAGTTTGAATGAAGCGTAGTTCGTGTCCGTGACCCCGTGTCCTCCGAACATCAGCGGCCTGAGCCTATCACCCAGTTCGGCCCGACAGTAGAACAGGCCCATGCCAGATGGACCGCACATCTTGTGCGCCGAGGCAGCCATGTAGTCGACGCCCAGCTCCCGCACATTGATCTTCCTGCTGGGGGCCGCCTGAGCGGCGTCGAAAAGCACCTTCGCGCCATATGAATGGGCGATCTCGACCACCTCCTTCGCTGGGAGGGTATATCCGGTCACGTTCGATGTCATCGTCATCGCGACGAGCCGGACCCTCTTGTTCATCGCATGCTCGAAAGCATCAAGGTCGAACGTGCCGTTGGTCGAAGATGGAACTGTCCGGTGCTTCACCCCCACCGACTCCACCATCTGGAGGACCGGCACATGAACCGAGTTGTGCTCGTAGTCGGTGGTCACGACCTCGTCCCCTTTCTTCAGACCGGACCCGAATATGACGGTATTCAGGCCCTCGGTCGTGTTCTTCAAGAAAGCTATCTCTAGGGGGCTCTCAGCCCCGAAGAAATCGGCAACTCTTGCGCGCACTGCGTCGCATCGCAAGGAAACCTCGGTGGCGAGCTTGTGGACGCTCCTGCCCGCGCATGAGGGGAAAGAGTCATAGTACTCGGCTATCGCTTCTGTGACCAGCTTCGGCCTGAGGGTCTGGCAGGCGCTGTCGAAGTATATCGGTATCTTCCCGCCAATCTCCTTGCTCAGGACGACGAAGTCCTGCCTTACCTTGCCAACATCCATCGGAATTCGTCCTGGCATGGCGATGGATGGTATTAGTCATTTCCAGTTTGCAGGAATCAACGCCTCGGAGGGAGCCAATACACAACTCTGAACCTGGCGAATCTATTAAGTCGTCCGTCATCATCACCTACCCCTTGTTATGACTGCCAGTCCTATGAGAAGGGTGTATTTCGACCACAGCGCCACGACCGGGGTGCTTCCAGAGGTGTTCGATGCCATGATGCCTTTCTTCCTGGACAAGTTCGGCAACTCGTCGAGCATACACTCGTTCGGCAGGGAGGCAAAGACTGCCCTCGAGGACTCGAGGAAACATGTCGCCAATCTGCTCAATGCGGACCCGACGGAGATCATATTCACCTCTGGCGGGACGGAGTCCGACAATCTGGCCGTCAAAGGCGTGGCCATGTACAAGGGGAAGATGAAAGGCCATATCATCACCACGAAAGTGGAACATCATGCTATCCTGGAGTCTTGCGAGTTCCTCAAGCGCTTCGGGTTCGAGGTCACACACATACCAGTCTCGTCAGAGGGGCTGGTCGACCCGGCGGAGATCGAACGGGCGATTAGGAATGACACAGTGTTGATATCCGTGATGATGGCAAATAACGAGATCGGGACGATCCAGCCGATCAGGGAGATCGGGAGGATCGCTCAGTCCAAGAGCATACCATTCCATACCGATGCCGTCCAAGCCATCGGGAAGCTGCCGATAGATGTCAAAGCTGACAACATAGACCTTCTATCGCTGTCTGCGCACAAGTTCCACGGGCCGAAGGGCGTCGGAGCGCTCTATGTGAGGAAGGGGACCAAGGTCGAACCCATATTACAGGGCGGAGGACAGGAACGAGGGCTCAGATCATCGACTGTCAACGTCGCTGGCGCGGTCGGCCTGGGAAAGGCGGCTGAAATGGCAAAGCGCGACCTCGAACCGACCGCTGAGAAGATGAAGAGGCTGAGGGACAAGATGCTTAGGGCCGTTCCGGAGCTGATCCCGAAATCGTACGTGAACGGCCACAAGACCAAGCGCCTGGTCAACAATGCGCACTTCAGGTTCGATTTCATCGAGGGCGAGGGACTCATCCTACAGCTCGATTTCAAGGGAATCGCGGCCTCTACCGGTTCAGCATGCTCTACTGGCTCCCTGGAGCCGTCCCATGTGCTCCTGGCACTTGGCCTCACCTACCAGCAGGCCCACGGAAGCCTGAGAATCACACTGGGACGGGAAAACACTGAAGAGGAGGTAGACTACTTACTAGAGGTGCTGCCCGGTGTGGTCTCCAAGCTGAGGGAGATATCGCCCTTCAGCGAGTCGAGACCCATGGGGCCTGGCGAAGGTGGTACCTGTGTACAGTGACAAGGTAATGGCGCACTTTGCGAACCCACACAACGTCGGGGAGATCCCGGACGCAGACGGCATAGGGAAGGTCGGGAATCCGCAGTGCGGAGATGTGATGTGGCTTTACATCAAGGTCAAGAACAACATACTTACGGACATCAAGTTCAAGACATTCGGGTGTGGCGCGGCGATCGCGACGAGCTCCATGATCACCGACCTGGCCAAGGGAAAGACCATAGAGGAGGCAAAAAAGATCAGCCGGCAGGATGTCGCTGACTCCCTGGACGGCCTTCCACCAACGAAGATGCACTGCTCAAACCTCGCAGCCGATGCGCTAAGGGAAGCGATCAAGGACTACGAAGCGAAACTGGCCGAGAAGGCCAGGGCGTAGGCTCGGCGATAGTATCTCCTGAATGCTTATGCCACGGCTTCAGGAAAAGTTCTAGTAGCAGGTCCGGTAATCTCACGGAGAGCGGAATGACGCACCTAGCCGTGGATATCTGTGGCCTAAGGCTGAAGAATCCCACGATCCTAGCGTCAGGTGTTTTGGATGAGACCGGAAAGAGCATGCTCGCCGTTGCCAAGGCAGGCGCCGGTGCGATGGTCACCAAATCGGTAGGCAAGGAGCCGAGAGCCGGACATCAGAACCCGTCGATCGTCGAACTACAACATGGGCTACTCAACGCGATGGGGCTCCCGAACCCGGGCATAGACGCATATGCAGCTGAGATAAAAGAGGCGAAGAAGAGCGGCGTGCCGATTATCGGAAGCGTCTTTGGAGGGTCCGAGGACGAGATCTCAGAGCTCGCCGGGCTCATCGAGAAGGCTGGTGCGGATGCTGTCGAGTTGAACCTGAGTTGCCCCCATGCGAAGGGATATGGTTCAGAACTGGGCTCCACGCCCGAGCTCGTGGAATTGATCTGCAGGAATGCAAAAAGAAGGATCAAGGTTCCACTGTTCGCGAAGCTGACTCCCAACACTTCTTCGATTTCTTCGCTTGCAGCCGCCGCTGAGAAAGGAGGCGCGGACGCAGTTGTGGCCATAAACACTTTGAAAGGTATGGTCATCTCCCCTGATGCGAGGATGCCCATACTAGCGAACAGGTTCGGAGGGTTGTCCGGACAGGCGATAAGGCCCGTCGGGGTAAGATGCGTCTACGAGATCCACGAGGCGGTGAGGATACCAATCGTTGGCGTGGGCGGGATCGGGAACGGCAGGGATGCGCTTGAGTACATCATGGCGGGTGCGAGCGCAGTCCAAATCGGCACGGCAGTCTGGACCGAAGGAGTAGGAGTGTTCAACAAGGTCTGCAGCGAACTCCTCGAGTTCATGGAGCACAACGGCTACGAATCGGTCAAAGACATGGTGGGGGTGGCTCACTCTGGCCGGCGTTAGGATGTTCACCATCGCCGAGCACAGGGACGAGACGCCCACCACGAGGACGATCATCTTCAAGGAGAAGCTGGCCGCAGTGCCTGGACAATTCGTCATGGTCTGGGTCCCGGGAGTGGACGAGTTCCCGATGTCGGCGTCGTACACCTCGAAGGATTTCGGGATCACTTACCAGGTCATCGGGGACGGGACCAAGGCACTCGCGGCGAAGGATGTCGGGGAGAGGATCGGCATCAGAGGGCCCTATGGGAAGGGGTTTGCTATCCACGGTAAGAGGCTATTGATGGTCGCAGGAGGCGCGGGCATGGCCCCGCTCGCACCGTTCATCGAGGAGTCCGTCGACCACAAGGTCATCGTCGACCTCGTGCTTGGAGCGAAGACCAAAGATGAGCTGCTGTTCGAAGGGCGAGCCGAAAGGGCAGGGGCAAAGGTGCATGTTTCGACCGACGATGGATCGAAAGGATTGAAGGGCCTGGCTACGGAGTCGGTTGCGTCAGTCCTTAGGAATGAGAAGTTCGACTGCATCTATGCTTGTGGCCCCGAGAAGATGATAGTCGGCCTGTTGGAAATCGCGGAGAAGCACGGGACCCCGATGCAGGCATCGCTCGAGAGGATCATGAAGTGCGGGATTGGCATCTGCGATTCCTGCGCTCTTGATGGAAGGCACGTGTGCAGGGACGGCCCGGTTTTCTCCGAACTCGAACTGAGATCATTTGAGGAGCTGGGAAGGACGAAGCTCGACACGAGTGGTCGAAAGGTGCGAATATAGGGTCGCGCGCGTCAATCCCGCTACTTAACGACGGACCCTTCGATACAAAACCACGCCCGCAAACAACGGGCCCAGCAAACTTCCTATGAGACCGATCTCAAAGCACTAGTTGCAGTCCGGGTTCTTACAGGTCTTTGTCATCACTTGATCGACGAGCTTCCAGAATTCTTCGTCAGAGACCCGCCCATGATCTTCTCCGGCCTTCTTTATGGCCCTGACCATGTCGCATATCTGGTCCTGAGTGGCACTGACATTGCGCTCGCTCAATCGGTTCTTGACAAGCGCGGTTCCAGAATGCTTCCCAAGCACGAGCCGCCTCCTGTTCCCGACCTGTTCGGGGTCCAGACATTCATATGTCAGGGGGCAGTTGAGTACGGCGGCGACATGGATCCCGGACTCGTGCGAGAACGCGTTCGGACCGACCCATGGCTGATTCGGAGGCATGGGGATCTTCGCGGCATCGAACACGAACTTGGTCAGATCTGTCAGGCCCTCAGTACGGATCCCGATATCGCGCTTGTACAGGTGCTTCAGGACCATCACGAACTGCTCCAGGGAGACGTTGCCCGCCCTCTCTCCGATACCGCCAACCGTCGTGGTTATCGCTTGAGCGCCGCTGTTCAAGGCAGCGATCGAGTTAACGACGGCGAGCCCGAAATCATTGTGAAGATGCACTGAAAGAGGCGTGCTCGTTCTCTCCTTGACTTTTCGGACAAGGTACGAAATCGCTTCCGGGCCTGCGCAGCCAAGGGTGTCAGTGATTCCCAGTCTGGCGGCCTTGGCCTTCTCACATTCCCTGTAGACTTCAAGCAAGAAATCCATATCTGACCTAGTGCTGTCCTCGGTGCTCAGGCTGACCTTGAGTCCCCGCGTGTGAGCGTACTCAAGGGATGTGACCACTCGTCTCAGCACGTCCTCCCTTGACATCTTGAGCTTGTAGCGCATGTGGAGGTCGCTGGTGGCGATGAACAGGAGAACCATGTCCACATCGCAGTCGGCGGCTATGTCGATGTCCGATTGCATCGTTCTGGCTAGGCAGAGGATGTCGGAATCCAATCCAAGCTCCGCAATGGCCTTGACCGACTTCTTCTCTTCTTCCGAGACTGCTGGGAATCCTACCTCGATCTGGTGTACACCGATATCCGCGAGCTTCGTTGCGATAGCACGCTTCTGGTCTGGGTTGAAATGCACGCCGGGCATCTGCTCTCCGTCCCTGAGCGTGCTATCATAGACGACGATCTTCTCTGGAAGAGACACCTTCGACGCAACGTTGAACGGGCTGACCGCAGTGAACTTCATCACTAAGCCATCGATTGGCGACTATTTATGCTGTTCCCGACGCTCTGGCACTTAGCATAAACGGTTCTGTCGCGTTATCGGATGGTGACACTCAGGTCACCTCGCAATCGCAACTCGTTCCATTCGGCTCCGACCGTGCGGCCATCGCTGGCTCGTATAGGATCATCACAACGTCATGCTGGAACGCGCCGGGGTCGAACCGTAGACCCCCTGCCATCCCGTTGGAGATGGCTGTCTGCAGCAGGTTCAGGCTGGCATTTATATGCCTATCGAGGTGCCAACCGCACTCACATACGAACTCGGTGCCCATTCGGGAATCTTGTAT
>JAHIZT010000123.1 GCA_018814355.1 Candidatus Thermoplasmatota archaeon
GCCGTTGTCAGTATACGGCATCCCTTCTTGGTGACCATGACATCGTCCTCTATCCTCACTCCGCCGAAATCTTTCACATAGACACCCGGTTCGACGGTCAGGATCATGCCCTCCTTCAAAATCATGTCCCGAGATGATGAGATCGCGCCCGGATCATGTACAGACAACCCTAGTCCGTGGCCTGTGCTGTGGATGAATCTTCCTTTGAAGCTGGAGCGGTCTACTATCTTCCTGGCGGCTTGGTCGACCTCCTTGCCATGGACTCCGTCACGAATGGCGTCAATCGCTGCGAGCTGCGCCCTCAGAACAACATCGTACATCTCCCTTTGCCTGGCATTCGGGGTCGAGCACACGAATGTTCTCGTGATGTCAGATACATAGCGCTTGTATGCGGCACCGAAGTCGAAGAGAGCCAGCTGTCCCGCCTTCAGCTTCCGCGAGCCGGGGACATAGTGCGGCTCTGCGGTCGTGGAGCCGAAAGAAGCGTTGGTTCCGAAGGACGGGCCGGATGCTCCGAGCTTCATCATCATGTAGTTGATCTCCGCTGCCGCCTCGGTCTCTATCATCCCCTTCTTCACGAAATCTGGGATGGCGTCAGCGGTCCTGGAGGCGATGACGCATGCCTTCTTGATCCGCTCAACCTCCTCTGAATCCTTGAGCATGCGCGCCCTTGCCACATACTTGGACACGTCCACTAATCGTGCTCCCTTCGAACACATCTTGATGAAGCAGTAGTTGGAATGCGTGAGTTCGTTCGAGTTGATGCCGATCTTCTTCAGCCCCTTGAGCCGCTTGGTCGTGAGCCCGATTCTCTGCTTCCGATCCTTGTAGATGGCGGTCTTCGCTCCGGCCTGTCTGGCGCTCAGTTCCTCAAGCTCCGAGGAAAGCACCTCGACTCCTCTGGGCCTCACGATGGTGACACAGTCCTCGAACAGGCCATTGATGATGCCAGTTGCATAGAAGAAACTCTGGTCCAGATGCGGCTCCGTGCCGTTGACCAACACGACTGCGTCGATGTCATCCTTCAGCTCTGAGAATATCCTCTTCTCCCTGGTGGCCATAGACTCACAACGCGTCTGCGAAATGCGCTTGAGCGTATAAAGAGCTGCGCTGGCTACACGCCGACCCAAACCGTCCCCGTGATCTTCCTGATGGCCGATATGGCTGACAGCGCGGCCAAGTAACTCGTCTTCGGGTTTCTGGGGGACGGGACGTTCCTCGTCACAGCATCCAGCTCTCCGAACTTGCCCTTTGCCTTCAGATGATGCTCGTTCGTCTGCACCTGTGGGTCGCAAACGATTCGGACCTTGGTCTTCTCAAAACCGATGCCGGCGAGAGATATCGTTGCCGCTACGTTGATGTTCTGAGGGAAATGTTTGACGGCCTCTCTTGCACTTCCGGAGAACAGTTCGGTCCTCTCCCTGAGTTCTGAGGCCTTGATGCCCTTCGACTCGAGGTATGGGTTCGGTCCGAAGGCGGACGGAGGTTTCGTCGTAATGAGCGTGACCTCGTCAATCGCTTCCAAGCTGGCGGCACCAAGAGCATCGATCCCGCCAATCGCCCCGCTCGGCAGGTATATCTTGGCACTTTTACGCTTGGCGAGCTGGAATGTGTCGTGTTGAAAATCCTCATCCTGGAAGACACCCACGCTCATGATGAGCACATCTACCCCGGCTGACAGAGCAAGAGGCACGTAGTATCTCGCCGCGTCCTGGCTCGCCGCCTCCACGGCCAGCTTTATGTCGTGGAGTATCGGGACTATGTCGGGGACGTACCTTACTTTCGTCATCTTCTGCTGGAGGAGTGTGGCGCATTCTTTGGAGCGGTCGGTTAGGTAGACGATACTTATGGCTTGCATTGGTTCTACGGCGCGTGCGATAGTCGTTCCGATGGCCCCGCAGCCTACGACGCAGATGTTCACGAGGAAAACAGAAAGCGGGGAGATATAAAAGCTTTCACTGGCAACACCTGGCTTTTTCGCGTTTCCGCACATTATTTGAGCCAAGCTGTCATTACGACGGAGGAAGAGATAGAAGCCAATGTCCTCCTTGAGCAGCATGAAGAAAAGGGCCACGAAGGTCGATCGGATTCTGACCCGCGTCTATGGCCGAAAGGAGCTCGCGCTCGATGATGCCCCTCTTGATACGCTGGTAGAGGCCATTCTCTCTCAGAACACCACAGACAAGAATTCCGGCCGGGCCTTCAGGAAGCTCAAAGACGCGTACCCGAAATGGGAGCGGATGCTCGGCGAAGACTCGAGGGAGGTTGCTAAGATAATCCGATCTGGCGGATTAGCTGGCATCAAGGCGGCCAGGATACTCGATGCCCTCGAATTCATCAATAGGGAGCGTGGAGCCTTGGACCTGGACTTCTTGAGAGATATGGAGCCGGATGAAGCTGAAGCCTGGCTAGGTCAGATGAAGGGCGTTGGGCCAAAGACGCGATCCATCGTTTTACTCTTCGCCCTTGGCATGCCCGCGTTCCCTGTGGACACTCACATCCACAGGGTCACGAGGCGTCTTGGCCTGATCGGGTCAAAGACAACCCGTGAGCAGGCCCAAGAGGAGCTGGCGAAGCTAGTTCCAAGGGAGGAATTCTACAACTTCCATATCGACATAATCGAGCACGGCAGAGCCGTGTGCCAGGCCAGGAAGCCTAAGTGCAACTTCTGCAAGATATCTCAGCTGTGCGATTTCTATGGGGGACTAGCGAAGGCACAGACTTGATATATCGTCAAATGGCTCTTCGTCCCGATGAGATACAGACTCCTGGAGCACACAGCCGATGCCATGGTCGAGGTCCACGGCAAGGATCTGGATGAACGGTTCGGAAATGCTGCGTACGCGCTGTTCGATCAGATTACTGACATCACGAAAGTGGAGCCAAAAGGCGAGATTGAGATAGTCCTCTCCGCCGAATCGCGCGACCAGCTTCTGGTGGATTTCCTGCAGGAGCTCCTATTCCTTCACGATGCTGAGGACCTCGTCTTCTGCGAGTTCGATGTGACGACCGATGGAAAGAAGCTAGATGCGCGTGTGCGCGGGGAGAAGTTCGATGAGAAGAAGCATCCGAAGAGGTCGGTTGTGAAGGGTGTGACATATCACAGGCTTGAGTTCGATGATGAGGAAGGCGTTGTAACCATTCTCTTCGACGTGTGAGGTCCCGACATGAAAGGCTCTGCAATCGCGCATCCGATCCAAGGTCTGATCAAGTACCATGGACTGAAAGACGAAAACCTGAGGATACCGTTCCACGATTCCATATCGGTCGCCACCGCACCGACCGCCTCGCACACGACGATTGAGTTCGGAGCGTTCAAGAAGGACTCGGCATCCGTTGATGGAAAGCGATTGTCTGGCCGCGAACTCGAGAGGGTGGTCTCAGTGGTCGACGAGGTGCGGAAGAGAAGCACGTTGCGGAAGAAGTTCAAGATGGTGTCCTTGAACAACTTCCCGTCGAATGTTGGCCTTGGCGCATCCGCCTCTGGGTTTGCGGCCCTGGCCGTGGCTGCCTGCGAGGCTTCTGGGTTGAAGCTCTCCCTCGAACAGACGTCTGTGATAGCGAGACGAGGGGCGGGCTCGGCCACGCGATCGGTCACAGGGGCGTTCTCCAGGTGGAGGGCTGGCTTTGAGGACGAGGAATCGTACTCATATCAAATTGCTTCCGAGGACTTCCAGATGGGCATTGTAGTCGCACTGATCCCTGCTTTCAAGTCCACGGAGAACGCTCACAAGGCGGTACTGACGTCACCGTTCTTCCATTCGCGGCTCGCATTCGTCCACGGAGCGCTCGCGGAGATGGAGAACGCCATTCGCAAGAGGAACGTTGACAAGATCGGCACTCTCGCGGAAAGGGACTCATTGATCCTGCACGGCATCACGATGACCAGCGTGGACGAGATGATCCTCTGGCGACCTGAAACTGTGAAGGTGATTCTCGAGGTAAGGAAGATGCGTTCCGAGGGCCTGCCTGCATATTTCTCGATCGATACGGGAGCGACCGTGTACGTCAACACGCAACCAAAGCACGTGAAAGAGGTCGAGAGACGGATCAGGAAACTGGGCATAGAGACGATCACGTGCGGAGTCGGCGGAAGCGCCCGAGTGACCGACAAGCATTTGTTCTAGTGACAGTCGTTCGAGCCATTCTTCTGCGTGTCGATAGCATCTCTCAGTGAGATCTCGCCCTTCGCCACCTTCTTGGCAAGGTCCTTGGAGACGGTCAAGGAGCCCGCACTCTCCAACCTGCTGATCCTCTGTATGTTCCTTATTTCGCCTTGGCATGGCTCTATTTCCTGTCTCTTAATTGGCGAGTAGCCAGGGGTCATCGCTATCTCAATGGCCGCATCCTCATCTGGTGTCTGGGACCGTTTCGTGGTGTTCCGCTCGTCGACTATCTCGAGCTTGTGCCCGTGGTCCCAGAGCCTGTTGAATATCCTGTTCCTATTGGTTCTGTCACCGTGACCTATCCGTACGACGACGTTCGCATTCGGATACGCCCTTGCGACGTTCTCAACAAGTGTGCTGACTGCCTCAGGTGATTCGGCAAGGGATCTCAACAACACGATGCCGTCACCGATCGCAGCGAACCCTGGCCTGGCCCCGGGGTCCACGCCGATCACGAGCTCCTTGACCTCGTCCTCCCCCGAGAGCATCATCCTTGCGCGAGCGATCGCCATGTCCGGGTCCTCGTCAGTCACTACCTTGTCGAAGGCCACCCGGTGCTTCTCGCTTCTGGAGGTTATTATGGCTCCTATGTAGGCAGGTACTGGGTCTGAGAAATCAAGTGAGACGAATCTGAGGTCCTGTTCTCTGAGTGCTTCGATCATCTCGAAGTAGGTCCGCGGGTTCTCGGTCAGGATGCCTATCAGCTGCATCTGGATAGTATCTGTGATACTCTGGATAAATAGATTCCCCTCATCCGTCCCTTCCAAGTCCTTTGAAGAACGATTTTCTTGGAGTGGACTTCTCATAGTCTCCGACCGACTGACTGAACTGCTTCAGCATGTCCTTCTGCTGGCCGCTCAGCTTCGTGGGCGTGACGACAGTGACCTTCACAAACTCGTCTCCCTGGCCGCGACCTCTCATGTCAGGCAGGCCTTTGCCTTTGAGTCTGAAGACCGTTCCAGTCTGTGTTCCTGCCGGTATTGTCACCAACGCGGTCCCATCCAGGGTCGGGACCTGCACCTCGTCTCCGATCGCAGCCTGCGCGAACGATATCGGCGTTTCTACGTAGAGGTCCTTCCCTTCTCTGACGAAGGTTTGGTGTTCTGCCATGTGAACAACTATGTAGAGATCCCCCGGCGGCCCGCCGTTCGGACTGGCCTCTCCTGCTCCCCTGATCCTGAGCCTCATGCCCTCGTCCGCGCCCATCGGGATGGAGACCTTGATGTTGCTCGTGGTCTGCGCCATGCCTGCGCCACCGCAGCTCGGGCACTTCCTGATTATCTGCTTTCCAGAGCCTCCGCATGTCGGGCATTGAGTGATCGTGACGAAGCTGGTGTTCCCGCGTCTCTGTCCTCTTTGGACCTGTCCAGAGCCCTTGCATGTGGGGCAGGTCTTGAAATCGCCGTCCTTGGCCCCTTCACCACCGCATGCTCTGCACTGGACCGAGTGAGGGATTCGAATCTCCTTCTCAACACCAGTGGAGATATCGTCCAGCGTGACCTCGATGTCGTATCTGAGCGATCGCCCCTCCTGCGGGCCTCTTCTGACTCCTCCGCCGAAGAGCTGGTCGAAGATGCTGCCTCCGGACCCCCCGAAGTTCCCGAAAATGTCGCTGATATCGCCATAGTGCGTGAAATCTGACCAGTCGAACCCGCCATGCCTGAACGTGCTCTCGACGCCCTCACGTCCGAACTGGTCGTAGCGTGCGCGTTTCTGGTCGTCGGCGAGAACCTCGTAAGCCTCCGAGATCCCCTTGAATTTCTCTTCGGCAGCCTTAGGATTGTCCTTGTTCATGTCGGGGTGGAACTTCATGGCCAGTTTTCGATAGGCCTGCTTTATCTCGTCCTTGGAGACACCTCTGGAAACCCCGAGCACTCCATAGTAGTCCATTTTGTCTGCCATTCTTCGGTCCCTCGGCGAGCCTTTTGCTGCTGTCCCGCGCATCCTTACCCGGATTAATGAAGGTTAAGGAGTTTGATGGTAAGATGATTTGGACCAGCCTCACTTCTTCTTGTCGTCCTCGTCGTCCACGATCTTGTAGTCAGCGTCGACGTATCCCTTGTCGTCGCCTGATGGCTGCTCGGGGTCGTTGCCCGGCGGAGGTCCCTGAGCCTGCTGCGCCTGCTGCTTCTCTGCAGCCTCGTAGACTCTCTTACCGATTTCAAGAAGTGCTTTCTCGAGTTCGTCCAGCTTCTCCTTGATCCTGGCCACATCATCGGTCGGCACGATCTCCTTCAGCTCATCAGCCAGCTTGGTCAGTTTGTCCTTGAGGTCCTGGGGCACCTTGTCTCCCATCTCCTCCAGTATCCTGCCGACTTCGTAGGCCTTCTGTTCGGCCCTGTTCTTGAGCTCTGCCTTCTCCTTGCGCTTTCGGTCCTCGTCCGCAAACTTCTCTGCGTCCTTGACCATCCTCTCGATGTCATCCTTTCCGATCTTCGTCGTGGCCGTTATTGTGATTTTCTGTTCCTTGCCAGTCCCGAGTTCTTTGGCCTTCACATCGATGATGCCATTGGCGTCTATGTCGAAGGTCACCTCGATCTGTGGCATGCCTCTAGGTGCTGGCGGGATGCCGATTAGGTGGAATCTCCCGAGGGTGACATTGTCGGGCGCCATGGGCCTCTCGCCCTGGAGCACGTGTATCTCCACGCTGGTCTGTCCGTCTGCTGCGGTGCTGAACACCTCGCTCTTACGCGTGGGTATCGTGGTGTTCTTTTCGATGAGGTGGTGGAACACTCCTCCAAGGGTCTCGACGCCAAGGGAGAGCGGTGTCACATCGAGCAACAAGATGTCCTTGACTGTCCCTTCAAGGACGCCGCCCTGGATGGCAGCCCCCATGGCGACGCACTCCATCGGGTCGACGCCTCACACGATATTCTTCCCAACCATCTCTTCGACGAACTTCTGTACTATTGGCATCCTGGTAGGACCGCCCACGAGAATGACCTTCTCGATCTTGTCCGGCGAGAGCTTGGCGTCCTCTAGCGCCTGGAGCATCGGCTTGCGGCACCTCTCAACTGTCGGTCTGACCAGCTCCTCCAGCTTCGCACGGGAGAGCTTCATTGTCATGTGCTTCGGCCCAGAGGCGTCAGCGCTCAGATACGGGAGATTGATTTCAGTCTCCAGAGTGGACGAGAGCTCTATCTTGGCCTTCTCAGCCGCCTCTCTGATTCTCTGGACCGCCATCTTGTCTTTCGATATGTCGATACCGGTGTCAGACTTGAACTCCTGCGTGATGAATTCCACGAGTGAGTTATCCATGTCAGTCCCGCCGAGCTGAGTGTCGCCATTCGTGGACACGACATCGAACACTCCTTGGCCGAACTCCATGATCGTGACGTCCAGCGTCCCACCGCCGAGGTCAAACACCAGTATCTTCTGCTCCTTCTCTGTCTTGTCCAGACCGTAGGCCAGGGCTGCTGCCGTGGGCTCGTTGATTATCCTTACGACATCAAGGCCAGCGATTTTCCCGGCGTCCTTGGTAGCCTGCCTTTGGTTGTCGTTGAAGTAAGCGGGCACGGTGATGACGGCCTTCTCGACCTTAGTCCCTAGATAAGCCTCCGCATCCCGCTTGATCTTCTGCAGAATGAACGCTGATATCTGCTGGGGCGTGTACTCCTTCCCGTACACTCGAACCTTGTAGTCCGTACCCATCTTCCTCTTTATTGCCATTATCGTGCCCTCAGGGTTGGACACCGCCTGCCGCCTCGCAGGTTCTCCCACGAGCATTTGCCCGTCCTTGGTAAACGCCACATATGACGGGAACGCCTTCCCGCCCAGGCTTGTACCCTCGGCGCTTGGTATGATGGTCGGCCTTCCAGCCTCCATCACCGCTGCCGCCGAGTTGCTCGTCCCGAGGTCGATTCCAATTATCTTTCCTTTTGTGTCTGCCATCTGTAGTCACCTCTATTGATTCTCATCCTCTTCTTTGTTGGATTTCCGATTAGACTGTTCATCGTCATTGTCAATCACTTCAGCTTCATTGCCTTCTAGCTCTTTCTTCTTCGCGACCTTCACCCTCGCTGGTCGCAAGGGTTTTTGGCCAAGAGAATAGCCTTTCTGGTAAACCTCCAGAATCTGGCCATCCTCGACATCATCTCGCTCTTCTGTCATGAGAGCCTCGTGCATGAAAGGGTCGAACATCCCCTCAGCTTTGATCTCCTTCAGTCCTTCTCGCTGGAGTGTCTGGAGCAGCTGTTTGAGCAGCCTATCGAGACCCGCGTTGAGGCGGTCCCTGTCGCAGTCCTCCTTTGTATCTTCTAGTGCCTTGTCGAACGAGTCGAGGACCGCGAGTAGGTCCGTCATCAATCGCTGAGTCGCGATCTTCGATCTCTCGAACCATTCCTTCTCCGTCCGCTTCTTGAAGTTCTCGAACTCAGCCTGGAGACGCTTCAAGTCGTCGGTGAGGTCGGCGATCTGCTTTTCCTTGAGCGTCATCGAGTCTTTCGGCGAGGGTTCCTTGGCTGTACCATTGTCGGGCATGACTGCTTCGTCCGTTTCCTCATCTGCCGTCGTCCATCGCCTCCAGGCACGTTCTCGTTTCGTCTAAGGTCCGCACTATGGTCCTAGCGTTTCAAGTGTGGGCCGAATAAGAGAAATTGAAGGGGTTTTGGGGGGTGGATCTCAGTCCATTCCGCCCTCGTCGCCCATGTCTGGTCCCTTGGGTCCCTTGCCGCCAGCACCGCCCTTCGAGGCGATGACATCGTCGATCCTCAGGATCATGACCGCTGCATCGGTGGCTGAGCTTATCGCCTGCCTTGCGATCCTGATGGGCTCCAGGACTTTCTCCTTCTTCATGTCCATGACCTTGCCCGTGAAGACATTGATGCCAGCGTACTTCTTGCCGCCCTTGTGCGCCTGCCTCAACGAAATCATGACATCGATCGGATCCAGGCCAGCGTTCTCGGAGAGCGCTATCGGAACGACCTCCATCGCGCTTGCGAACGCATCGATGGCGATCTGCTCCCTGCCGCCGACGGACGCTGCGTAGTCCCTCAGCTTGAGCGCGAGTTCGACTGCGGTCGACCCTCCGCCTGTGACCAGCTTTCCGTCCTCGTAAGCGACGGAGACAACGCTGATAGCGTCGTTGAGCGACCTGTCGATCTCGTCGACCACGTGCTCAGTGCCGCCTCTGATCAGGATGGAAACTGCCTTCGGGTTCTTGCAGCCAGTTACGAAAGTCATGCGGTCATCTGCGATCTTCTTCTCCTCGACGAGTGCTGCTTCGCCCAGGTCACTCGCCTTCAGGTCGTCGAGCTTCGTGACCAGGTTCGCACCAGTGGCCTTCGAGAGCTTCTCCATGTCGCTCTTCTTCACCCTGCGGACAGCGTAGATGCCTTCCTTCGCAAGATAGTGCTGCGCGAGGTCGTCGATGCCCTTCTGGGCGAAAAGCACAGTTGCTCCGGACTTCTTGACGATCGCAACCATCTTCTTGAGCATGTTCTCCTCTTCGTCGAGGAACGCATGCAGCTGGCTCGGGTCTGTTATCTCTATCTTCGCGTCGATCTCGGTCTTCTTTACCTCGAGTGCGGAGTCCACGAGCGCGACCTTGGCCTTCTCGACCTTCTTCGGCATTCCTGAGTGAACGGCCTCCTTGTCGACAATGATCCCTGCGATCATCTGCGTGTCGTCCATGGAGCCACCCTGCTTCTTCACGACCTGTATGTTGTCATCATCGACGTACCATTTGCCGTCCTTCTTCTCAGCAACGGCGCTGACTGCCCTCACGGCCACATCAGCGAGCAGGTCTCTGGATGCTGAGACGCTCTTCGATATCATCGATGTGCGCGCGATGTCCATCAAGGTGTCCTTATCATCTGGGGAGACCTTGATCGCGAGGTTCTCCAGCAGTTCCCTGGCCTTTGTCGCGGCCGCTCTGTAACCGCCTGAGATGACGGTCGGGTGGACGTTCTGCTCGATCATTGCCTCGGCCTTCTTTAGAAGCTCACCTGCAAGGATGACCGCGGTTGTAGTGCCGTCTCCGCATTCCTCGTCCTGTGTCTTTGCTACCTCGACTAGCATCTTCGCAGCCGGGTGCTCGACGTCGATCTCCTTCAGAATCGTGACCCCGTCGTTCGTGATGACGACATCGCCCATGCTGTCCACTAGCATCTTGTCCATGCCCCTCGGGCCCAGCGTGCTGCGGACCGAATCAGCGATTGCTCTGGCCGCAGTGATGTTGTTGAACTGCGCGCCCTTTCCTTTCTCTCTCTTGGTTCCTTCCTTCAGTATAAAAATCGGTGTTTGGCCTATCACTTTCCATACCTCCCTATCAACTGTCCAGATGGATTGACTTCCGCCTATGATTCCTGCGGTTAGGGTTTCGTATATGTTAGGACTTCTATATAAGCGTTGCGGAGTACCATTACGGCCCCTAGAGAGGCATCCCGCATCTGCCAGGCGGAGCGATATGAACTAGGTGCTCCTATCGCTTTGACTGATGAACCTCAGATTCCGGGATTCCCACTTGGATGTCGTCGGAGCGCGGCCTGAACTTGGAGAGGCTCTCAGTGGGCCGAAGCTCGTCTTGCCGCTCTCGAACGGCTTCTTCAGATCCTTTGAGCGCATCCTCATTCGGTCCTTTCTCGCGTCATTGTGCTTGCACGGGCGCTCATGCGTGCGTAGCATGTTATATCTAGGCCGTCTGTGGTTGTCCGGACCTACCTATGATTGTAGTTCCTTACGTGAGCATCAATGGTCGTACCTTGACTAAGCGCGCTTACCCGCGCGGAAAGTTGGCGGACTTCGCATCGAAGCTATCGGACGACTTCGAGAAGCTCTATCTCGCGGATCTCGACGGCATCAACCGCAACAAGCCGCAACTCGACCTCGCTCAGGAAGTGTGCGAAGAGATATCGACTTTCTACGAGGGCGGAGTACGCTTCTCGAACAACGTGATAGACATGTTGATAACGGGCGCGGAAAAGGCCGTCATAGGCACCGCGACTCTTGCGAGCCTTGACGACCTGAGAGGAGCCTTTAAGCTTTCAGAAAACATTACGCTTAAAGTAGACTACCGGGATGGGATCGTGAGTTTTGACCCCGCTATTGCTGGCAGAGCCCTCCTTGACCTTTCTCGGGACGTTCGCGAAGTCGGCATAACCGACTTGTTCGTCCCGGGCAGTCTGGCCAGGGAAGCCGCTGCGGTTAAGCAGGAACTCGGTTTCTCCCTCGGAGTCTTCGCCTCGGTGACGGAGCGCTCGAGCCTCGAGTCGCTCGGAGTAGACTACATCGTCGCAGAGGATTACGGGAGATTGGAAGGTCATGAGTGAGCTGCAGAGGAGCATCGTATTGCTGTTCAGGAGGAAGGGGAAGGAGTTCCTCACTGAGAGGGAGTTCGTCTTCTCGGCCTCCATGGATCTCAGGTGGTTCTCGCCGAAGGATGCGCAGAAACTCCTGGACGCTGGTTTGACGGGTGGCTATCTGAGGAAGAAGAATGGGAACGTCTTCCCGACATTTGACATGGACGGCATCGATGTGCCCTTAGACTACAAACCCACCAAGGAGATGCTTGAGCAGACACCGAAAGCGCAGGTGGATTTCTTCTCGGAGATCGTGGACAAGATCGTCAGAACGAAGGCTGTTCCGAAGCGAGAGGTCGTCTCCAGAGTGAACAAGAAGCAGGAGCTTCTTGGAATCGATGTCGAGCCAGCTGCATTGTTGGTCGCGTCGGACTACGGCCTGCTTGTCGACAATTCGTTCATCGAGCGGGCGGAATCGGAGATCCTTCACAGGGACTTCTCAATCTGACCGATAGAATGGGACCGTTCCGGCGTCACTTCTGCTGCATCCTGATCAGGTCAGCCAGCGTCAGCGCGGATGTGCTCATGCCCTTGGCCACCTGCGTATCCACTACCTTCTCCCTGAGCTTGACGCCCAGCTCCCTCTCGAGCTTCACGATTATCTTGTCGTCTGGTCTCATCTGGCCAGTCTCGATCTTGCTCAGCACGGTCAGGCGCTCGTTTATCTTCATTGCGAGGTCCTTCTGCGACATGCCCTTGCCTGAGCGCGCGTTGCGAATGCGCGCCGGGAAATCCTCAGCCAGTTCCTCCTTGCCCATCCCCTCCAGGACGTCTCTCGGGCGGGAACGTTTCTCGCGGACCTCAAGTCGCTGAGCTATCACAGGTTTGGGTGCGGACTCCTTCTCGGGCGCCTTCTTAGCCTCAATGCCAAACTTTGCGCATTCGGTGCAAACTTCAAGTTGAACCCCCTCTATTGTCACCTTCCTGCAGAAGGTGGCGTCCTTCCCGCAGAGCTCGCAAACCATCAGAATCACACTTCTGAACTAGCACGCCAAAGAATAAATAGAGTATTTAACCTTATATAATTACCAGGCCGGAATAAAGATTCTCAACGAGGTGTGAAGCATTGGAACAGGACCAACCTAGCCCGATGTTGGAAGAGACCAACAGGAAGATTTCCGTCCTAGAGGAAAGGAACCTCGAGCTTGTCGAAGAGGCTCGCCGAGTAGAAGGAGAGAAGAGGTTCGTGGAGGGAGAGCTGATCAGACTCCAGAAGGAGCTGAAGAGGCTCAAGGCCGAACTGGAGAGACTGAAGGCGCCTCCGCTCATAATCGGACAGGTGAAGGACATACTGGCCGACGGGAGAGTTGTCGTCAAGAGCTCGACCGGCCCAGATTTCATCGTCAGCACTTCAGACTACGTCTCACCGGAGCTCCTGCTGTCAGGCGCCAGGGTTGCTCTGAACAAGCAGACCCTGGCGGTCATGGGCGTATTGCCCCCGTCTCTCGACCCGATCGTAATGGGCGCAGAGATCATAGCCAAGCCCGACACGGACTATACGGAAATTGGCGGTCTCCAGGAACAGATCCTCGAAATCCGAGAAGCTGTTGAGGATCCGCTTCTAAGACCTGAGCTGTACAAGAAGGTCGGCATCGACCCGCCGAAAGGCGTTCTGCTCATCGGCCCGCCAGGTACGGGCAAGACACTGCTCGCAAAGGCCGTCGCCAAGCAGACCAATGCCACATTCATCAGGTTCGTCGGCTCTGAGCTCGTGCAGAAGTACATCGGAGAGGGCGCGAGGCTCGTTAGAGAGCTGTTCGACCTTGCGAGACAGAAGGCGCCGTCCATTGTGTTCATTGACGAGATCGACAGCATCGGCGCCAAGAGGCTCGAGCTTGCGACGTCTGGCGACCGCGAGGTCCAGAGGACCTTGATGCAGCTCTTGGCTGAGCTCGACGGTTTCAATCCGCTGGGCGAGGTCAAGATCATCGGCGCGACGAACAGGCCCGACATACTTGACGAGGCGCTTCTGAGGCCAGGCAGGTTCGACAGGATCATCGACATACCATTCCCGAACTTCGAGGCCAGGAGCGAAATATTCAAGATACATTCGAAGCGCATGAACCTCGATGCCACGGTCCATCTCGAGGAGCTGGGCGTGAAGACAGAGGGCGCAACGGGTGCCGATATCAAGGCCATGTGCACTGAGGCCGGAATGTTCGCCATAAGGGACAACAGGGACATCGTAAACATGGTGGACTTCGAGAAGGCCATCACGAAGGTCCTTGACGAGGACGCTGAGAAGGGCATGGAAACCGGCCCGATGTTCGCCTGAGCGGATCAGCCAGGATAAACAATGCGGAGGTCACTTCTCCGCTTCTTCCTCTATATCCTTTTCTATCACGAACGCTCCGATATAGTTGCACCTTTTGCAGTGGTATTTGTACCCGGTGATGAGAGCGTTCTCGTAGTATAGGTCCGCAGAGCCGCACTGCGGGCAGGTGAGCACGGCCTTCTTCCTCTTCTTTGGCACGACACCGACATGCACAAGGGGGAAAATAACAGTTGCCTAGTACTGGCTGATGTCGCCCTTCATGAACTCCCGCAGAAGAGCGGTGGCGTAGCAGCCCTTGTTAAGAGTGAACCTGAACGTGGCCTCACTCTTGTCCGCCTTGACCGAGAGTTCCTTGTATGGTGAGAGCAGTTCACGGCGAGTCCCTTTCGAGGATGCCTCTCTCAGTCCAACGATTTGGAAGTCCAAGCGCTTGAGGTTCTCGTTCTCGATGATCTTCTTTTCTATCTCGCCCATCCTTCCTTGCGCGAACACCGACTCTGAACCATAGATCAGTCCGCTCACGAAGGCCTTTCCCTCGCGTGCGTTCCTGACAGCCTTCTCCAGATTATCCTCTGTCACGAGGATCGGGTTGTCATGGTCCGGGACGTTGTTCTTCGAGAGAGGGAGGATCATGTCACCCACTTCAGGCTCCTTGATTGACATGCCTTTCCTGATCCTCTCGCTCAGCGTACGGTTGAACAGGTAGGACTGGTATGCGTGGACGAACATCATGAGAAGGTTGTAGGGCAGGGTCTTGAGCGCCCCTAGGAAATCCCCAGGGTTGTCCTTCAGATGACCTATCATCATACGCTCGAAAGTGAGCTTCATCGGATACTCGTCAAAAGCGCGCTCGAAATCCTTGGTCTCCTGCAATGCCCTCCTAGCGTCGTTCGCCTCGGAGTCCTCTTCGAGGGGATTGGCCACATACCTCATGACCGCGCCCTCGATATCGCCTCTTACTAGGTCCTTGCCGACCAGGTGGGTGATCGACCTCACTGAACCGAACCTCTGGATTCCAAAGTAGTTGGGGAAGCCGCTTGTCGGCTCCAGCCGCTCCTTAACGGCCTTGCAGATGCCCTCTGTGTCCGTCCCTTGCGATATGTCGGTGACTCGGATCTGAAACTTGTTGCCCACGAGATCCCCGATCGATATCATCCGTCTCGCAGTGTACACATCCGTGATCCTCACGTCTGGAATCTCGAGCGACTTCACAAAATCTATCGGGGCGTTGAAGGACATTAGCTGGGTCGCCACGGATCTCCCATCCTTGGTGCCGGCGAAGCCGATCCTGGACCGCCCGACATGCAGGTTGGAACCGAGTCTGCGGACGAGCCTGTTCGCCTCCCAATTCCTGTGCCACACCTTGGCTATGACGAACTTGCCGTCCGGAAACGGTGGAGGGAGGATCGATATCTCATCCACCACGAAGTCCTCTGGAGTCCTCCTCAACCTTCCCCCGATACCGGGGATGTCCTCTGTCAGGAATATCTCCAGACCGAGGTCGCTCTCGTACATCAGACCAACAGAATCATTACCAAGGGTATGAACATTGGTACACGTTGGTTCTGTCTAGACTCGGGTGGTACATGTAGTACCAACTATCAAGAATACGTTGTCTCGCTGACCACCAGATGCCAGTCAAGGCACACGCACGGGTCGACCCGTGCAACAGCAGCAGAACGCGCTCGACATGTGGGAGAGTGCTTGATTCCCGAATGGGCGCGTGTGTCGCGTGCGCTCGTTCAGATGTGCCCATCCAGGCGCCGTCTGCGAGCGCCGGCCTGCTGCCGACAGCCGTCTCC
>JAHIZT010000124.1 GCA_018814355.1 Candidatus Thermoplasmatota archaeon
GAACGGGATGGCAGGGGATCTACGGTTCGACCCCGGCGCGTTCCAGCATGACGTGATGATGATCCTATACGAGCCAGCGATGGCCGCACGGTCGGAGCCGAATGGAACGAGTTGCATCGGAGAGGTGACCTGAGCGTCGCCACCTGATAATGCAACAGAACCGCCACTTCTATTATCGTAACCGATAACTGAGTCGGAACCGCTCAAGATGTCCTGCAATCCGTTAGTACTTCTTCTCGAACTGCCTCGAACTAGCCCGTCGCACCCTGCGCCCGGATGATGACGCATCCAGGATTAGTGTGGAATGCCAAAGGCATTCCCGTCTGACAGATAATTCCAAAATGAGCGGTCGGACCAGAATCTCACAAGTAATAAATAGCCCGAGGTGCATATGCAATTTCGTCTGACGAATGTCGGACCGAAGGGATGAGCATGGTATTTGGCACAGGCAGAAGGGATGCTCGAGAGAACGATGACCCCACCGAAGGAAGGAGGGTCCCATACAGACTAGCGTCCTATGAACACGATCAAGAGGGCAAGAGGTTCAAATCAAGCAACGTCGCGTTCAGCTTCTGGAGCGCATCGAAGTATGTGCTGATACTGTCTCTTATGCTCTGGTGGCTTCCGATGTTCGGGCAGATGATTGCCGGATATGTTGGTGGCCGAAGGGCAGGCGGTCCGTGGAAGGGAGTCCTGGCATCGATCTTCCCGGTCGTATGTCTATATGCCGTGATGACTGGTTTTGACAGCGGTTTCCTGCCGTCGCACATGCTCGGAGTCGCAATAGCACCTGCGGCCATCGGATCCGCCCTCACTCACAGCGTGCCGTTCATATCGCCGTACCTCCAGTTCTCGTCCGACTATGTCGGGTCGTTTGTCAAAGCGCTCGCTGGAGCCAGCCCATATGGCATAAACACCTACGTGCTCACGGTGGCCTTCGCCTATGTCGGCGGAGTGCTGGCTGAGCAGAACAGGAGAGAGATCGAGTTCACATCCGGATCGGTCATGTCCAACACGACCGTGTTCGTTCACGAGCCCAACGCCCACGCTCAGCGGATGGCGGATGCTCAGGGACAGCCGCGCGGCGCGTTTGCCGGTATCGGCGCGCTGCTGCACCTTCCGAGGCACCGTGATGCCTCCAGTAGTGGCGGCTTCATGTCCAGAGGTCGTGGCGATTGGGCGAACGCGGTCGAGGCGAGGTACGATGATGAGGGCGGAGAGATGGACGATCAGCATCTCCTCCCGGCGGGTGGACCGATGTGCGAACCCAGGGGCCAGGGCTTCATGAGGCAGAAGTCCCGCACGGCTTCGCATCACCACCACTCTCACCACAAGGATCCGTGGCAGAACAAGCAGAAGAGGCGCGGCGCCCCGAACTACTCGGCGAAGCCGAGGTTCAACTACCCGCAGTACGAGCACGAGCCCAGGCGCGAGACCGGGGGCTACAAGGGCGGCATGGTACGGCGGAGCAAGGACGTCCCTAGATTCACGCTGACCTCCGATCCGAAGTCGATTAGAAGGGCGGAGAAGATGATTGACAGCGAGTGGGGCGGCCACAGAAAATTCTCCTCCTTCAGAGATGACGGTGAACGCGAGGAGCCTGCGAGAGTTCCAGAAGAAACTGAGGCAGTCGCTGCTCCGCGCAGAAAAGAACACCACAACAGTCGTCAGTGGGACTCGATTTAGGCCCGAGTCCCAGGCCAAACTCTTTATGCGTCCACCGCTTCGCTCGCCCAGGAATGGGAAGAGTGGAGCGGACGATTCATGTTTTGTGAGAAGTGCAAGAGCCTTCTGTTCCCTCTGGATGGGAAGCTCGTGTGTAGGAAATGTGGAGCTGAGTACGAGCCGAACTCGAAATCGCAGGTCATCAAGCACAAGGGCAAGGACAGGGAGTTGGCCGTCATGGGAGAGATCTCGGGTACGCTCCCGACAGACGATGCCGAATGCCCTTCATGTGGGCACAATAAAGCATACTGGGTCCTCAGACAAACGAGGGCTGCAGATGAGCCCGAGACCAGGATCTTCAGGTGCGTGAAGTGCGGGCACTCGTGGCGCGAATACTAATGCTGGATGCATCCGCAAGTTTTTAAAAGACCGACTGGTTACAGGTAGGTACACGGAAGGGGGGTCAATGTTTCAGGCTAAAGCCAGAGCTGACATCTTGAAAGAGGTTGTGAATGTGGTCTCGACCCTCGTCGATGAAGCGAAGTTCAGTATGAACGCGGATGGGCTGACCCTCAGGGCAGTGGATCCGGCGCACATCGCGATGGTTGACTTGACGCTGGGCAAGGACGCCTTCGAGGAGTATAAGGCGGACGATGTGGAGATTGGCATAGACATCGACAAGCTCAGCCAATTCCTCAAGCTCGCGAGGTCCGATGACATAATCGACCTCAAGCACGACGAGGAGAAGAGGAGGCTGAGCATAGCAGTGGGGGACATCACGAGGCGGATGAGCCTCATCGACACTACGGGCATGAGCGATCCTAAGGTCCCGAGCCTGAACCTGCCCGCAACGCTCTCGGTCAAGGTCGACGACCTCGTCCAAGGAATCAGGGCCAGCGAGACAGTGTCTGACCACATTGCGCTCATCGCGGGTCCGGAGAGCTTCGAGATGACATGCGAGGGCGACATGGACCAGGTCAACTGGAAGAAGGCCAAGAAGGACATGCCCATGCTCGAGGCGCCGAGCAGCGTCAGAAGCCTGTTCCCGCTCGAGTACTTCGCAAACATGTTGAAGGCCGTCTCCGCAGGCAACGAAGTGACCATGCACCTGGGCAACGACTATCCTGTCAAGGTGGAGTTCAAGATCGCCGGCGGCAAGGGCCGGGTCAGCTATTTGCTGGCTCCGAGGATCGAGAGCGGTGACTGAGCTAAGATGCGAAACCACACCAATTCCTCAGAACTCTCTTCTGATTCATCCAGGAGATCGTGAGCGTTCCGGTTAGTTGGTCTAATATGCGCAGGATACGGATCGGGGCTCTGGCTTCGGGTGGCGGGACGAACCTCCAGGCCATTATCGACTCTTGCGAGAGAGGCGAGATCGATGGCGATGTTGTTGTGGTGATATCCAACATACCTGAGGCGTACGCTCTCGAGCGCGCGCGCAAGCACGGAATAGATGCATTCGCATTCCCACATAAGGGCGTGACGCGGGAGCAGCACGAGGCAGACATCGTAGAGTGCCTTGAGCAGCACAAGGTGGACTTGGTCGTCCTCGCGGGCTATCTGCGAATGCTCACCCCCTTCATGATCAACAAGTACCTTGGTCGGATGATGAACACGCATCCTGCCCTGCTCCCGTCCTTCGGTGGCGAGGGCATGCATGGCCTGAATGTGCATCAGGCAGTGCTCGACTACGGCTGCAAGGTGTCAGGCTGCTCGATACACTTCGTCACCGTCGATGTCGACGGCGGCCAGATCATACTTCAAAAAGCATTGCCGGTCCTAGAGGACGACACCGCGGAGACCCTGCAGGAACGTGTGCTGAAGGAAGAGCACAGGCTTCTTCCCAGGGCGATCCAGCTGTTCGCTCAGGGGAAGCTGAAGATCGATGGTCGGAAGTGCCATGTGCTCGAGACCTAGCATGTGAAAACCACTTTGAGGCTCGAATAGTTTAAGGCAGGTCAGTCAATATCCTGCGTGCGCCTGCCAGAAACGAGATGAGGGACGGACTTGGAAGTCTACGACGGAGAGTTCATCAACGAGCTCGAAACGATCGCTAAGAGGGTTAGGCTCCACTCGATAAAGATGATTTATCATGCCGGCTCCGGCCATCCTGGCGGTTCTCTTTCTTGCGCGGATATCCTCACTGCGCTGTACTTCCACGTGATGAAGCACGACCCCAAGAGGCTTGATTGGTCCGACAGAGACAGATTCGTTCTCAGCAAAGGTCATGCCGCGCCCGCATTGTACGCGGTCCTCGCGGAGGCCGGGTACTTCTCGGTGGACGAGCTGAGCTCGCTCAGAAAGATGGGAAGCAGGCTCCAAGGCCATCCTTGCATGCATAAGACTCCCGGGGTCGAGATGTCCACGGGCTCACTCGGGCACGGCCTGGCCGCAGGAAACGGGATGGCCCTAGCCGCAAAGCTGGACAGGAAGCTCTACAGGATGTATGTTGTGGTCGGGGACGGTGAGATGGATGTGGGCGAGACATGGGAGGCCGCGATGCTCGCATCTCACTACAAGCTCGACAACATCACGGTGTACCTCGACAGGAACAAACTCCAGCTTGACGGACCAACAGAGACGATCATGTCTCTCGAGCCGCTCTCGGACAAGTGGAAAGCCTTCGGCTGGCATGTGATCGAGATAAACGGTCACAACATGAAGGAGATCATCCACGCGACGAACGAGGCGAAGGCCGTCAAGGGCAAACCGACGATAATCATCTGCCACACTATCAAAGGCAAGGGAGTCAGCTACATGGAGGGCTCGCTGCAATTCCACGGCAAGGCCCCGAACAAGCAGGAATACGAGCAGGCGCTCAAGGAGCTCGGGGGTGAGAAGGCATGAAGTGGAAGGAGGAGAGCCAGAGAAAGCAGTACGGCAAGGCCCTGGTGGAGCTCGGAAAGGAGAGGAGCGACATAGTCGTGCTTGACGCTGACCTCTCGAGTTCCACGAGGACTGCGGACTTCGCGGCGGTTTTCCCTGAGAGGTTCTTCAACTGCGGCATCGCCGAGCAGAACATGATGGACACCGCGGCTGGGCTCGCGGCCTCTGGCAAGACCGTCTTCGTATCCACGTTCGCTGTGTTTGGAACGGGAAGGTGCTACGACCAGATCAGGCAGTCCATTGCCTACCCGAACCTGAACATCAAGATTGTGGCGTCTCACGCGGGCATCACCGTGGGTGGCGACGGCGCCTCCCACCAGATAGTGGAGGATATTGCACTCATGCGCGTGCTGCCCAACATGACGGTGATCGTCCCTGCCGATTCGCCCGAGACCTACAAGGCCGTGAAGACAGTAGCCAGCATGCCCGGACCAGTGTATGTCAGGATAGGCAGGTCGGACATTCCATCGATCACTGACCATGCGAGCCCGTTCGAGGTCGACAAGGCGCCGGTGATGAGGGATGGGAAGGACATCACCCTCATAGGGTGCGGCATCATGGTCTCGAAATGCCTCGAGGCCGCGGAGGAGCTGGTTAAGCACGGCGTCGACGCCAGGGTCGTCAATCTACACACGATCAAGCCCTTGGACGAGAAGACCATCGTGAGAGCCGCCAGGGAGACTGGCGGCGTCGTCACCGCCGAGGAGCACTCCGTGATGATGGGCATGGGCAGCGCTGTCGCAATGGTCCTTGTGGAGAACTTCCACGTGCCGATGAAGAGAGTCGGCATACCCGATGTGTTCGGGGAATCGGGAGCGTGTGACGAGCTGATGGGCAAGTACGGTCTGACGGTCGACAACATCGTGGAGGCCGCCCACGACGTTCTGAAGAGGAAGAAGTGAAGGTGGATCCGACATGAAGATATTCATAGACACCGCAAACCTGGAGCAGATCAAGGAGGCCAACAGCTGGGGCATCTTGGACGGCGTCACGACCAATCCGACGCTCGTTGCTAAAGAAGGCTGCGAGTTCGAGAAGAGGGTGAAGGACATCTGCGAGATAGTGGACGGGCCTATCAGCGCCGAGGCAGTGTCGATGGACTCGGAGGGCATGATCAAAGAGGCCCGCCAGCTGTCGAAGATACACAAGAACGTCATCGTGAAGATACCGATGACTGCCGAGGGGCTCAAGGCGGTCAAGGTCTTATCGAAGGAGGGCGTCAAGACGAATGTGACGCTCGTGTTCTCGCCGAACCAGGCCCTCCTGGCAGCGAAGGCCGGGGCGACTTACGTTTCACCGTTCGTGGGCCGCCTGGACGATATCAGCCACAGCGGCATGGACCTGGTGAGAGACATCGTCACAATCTACAGGAACTACGGATTCAAGACCCAGGTCATCGCAGCGAGCATGCGACATCCTGTCCATGTGACCGAGGCTGCGCTTGCGGGCGCCCACGTCGCCACTATCCCCTACGATATCCTGAAGAAGATGCTGAAGCACAATCTGACGGATGAGGGCATCCAGAAGTTCCTCAAGGACTGGGAGAAGGTCCCGAAGAAGAAGTGACCGCGCGGGCCGATGCTCTCTAGTTGATATAGCTGGCCGTGCTCGACCTGTCGAACCCTTTCACCAGTTCCAGCTGGTAATCTTCCTGAGGCTGCCAACCGTAGACCGGGTAGACGAGCTTCGGGACGAACCTTGAAAGGTCGGCTGCGAACTGCGTGACCGGGTGGTCCTTGCCGAAGGTGGAGGCGCTTATCTCGTACGCCTTCGCCCTAGTGGCCGTCTCGTCGATTATCCCCAGCGTGTGAAGATACTCGTGCAGCAGTATGTGGAACACGTAAGGTTTGTACAGCGCGGGATCTGTCTCCTTTATCCGTCTCAGGGGGAGGCTGTTCATCACGATTATGTTGGTGGCGACCGGGTAGAACGCACCTACGAACCCCTGCGGCCCCCCGCCCAGGTTCGCAAGGCCGAGCATCAGCCCCGCCCTCTCCTTTCCAGTGCTTCTCCTGACCACGCTCTTCACAAGCTCGAAGATGTCCGTCAAATCCTTCGCGGACTTCAGTACCTCATCAACTGATGTCTCTGGTTTCACGGGTGACTATTGGGCGTTCGATGCTTATAGACACATCGCCTGACAGACAGATGCCTATTGAAGGCGAGGTTTGGACAATGCTGAAATACCGACCAGGGCTCTTTGGCACTCGTGCGAACAGAGGTGCTGGTCGTGGGCGGGGGTCCCGCAGGCTCGACTGCTGCGAGACTCCTGGCAAGAGATCATGATGTTGTCATAGCTGAGGAACACCACGCTCCAGGCGAACCGCTCCAGTGCGCTGGTCTGGTGACTCAGAGGGGTGTACCGATGTTCTCCAGGGAGAGCGTCCTTGGAGAGGTCAGGGGCGTCAGGATCCACTCCCCCCTCGGGTTCATGCTCACTCTTGAAGCTAGGAGCTCGCGCGCGTATGTGTTGGACAGAACGCTATTCGACAGGATCATGTTTCACAAGGCAGTGGACGCCGGCGCTGTGCCCAAGGTGGGCGCATGCATTAGGTCCGTCGCGGACCATGGACATGAGGTTCGTTCCGAGATGCGGGCCGATGGAATGACGGAGTCGGTGAACTCGAAGATCGTGATTGGAGCCGACGGCTATAAGTCGATTTGCAGGAAGGCGTCGCGGCTCCCGCCTCCAAGGCACATGCTCACAGGCATACAGGTGGACCTGAAGGGCGTGGAGGCGGATCCCGAGTTCGTCGAGATCTATCTTGGAAGGGATGTTGCGCCAGGGTTCTTTGCATGGACGATTCCAGCAGCCGATCTGGTAAGGGTGGGCCTGTGCACCTGGGATGCGGGGGACATTCCGGCGATGTATCTCAAGAGACTCTTAGCTAGGCCGCAGTTCAGGCACGCAAAGAAGGTCTCGACGGCTTCTGGGAAGATACCTTTGGGTGCTGGCAGGTCAGCCGTGAGCGGAGGCATAATGCTTGTCGGGGATGCCGCCTGCCACGCGAAACCCCTGTCTGGCGGAGGGGTCTACACGGGGGTGAGGGGAGCGGAGCTCTGCGCAGATGCTGCGGGCATGTTCCTGGAATCCCGTGGCAGGACATCTCTTGCCGAGTATGACTCTCTATGGAAGGACGAGTTCGGGAAGGAGCTCTCAAGGGCGTTCAGGATCAGAAAGGTCTTCCTGAACCTCACGGACAAGAAGATAGACAAAGCCCTGAGGATCTTTGCTCAGCCGGGCGTGAAGAAGCTCTTAGAGCAGAAGGGAGACATCGACTACCCAACCTCGATCTCTTCATCTGTCCTCAGACTTGTCCCGAAGCTCGCGCAGTTTTCCCCTCAGATAATAGAATCTCTGCTCTAGCTTCGGGTATCTGCCCGGGTTGTCTAGGACGTAGAAATAGAGCGCTGCAAACGAGAGACCACCGATGCTTCCCACGAGCACGGCCAGGGGCCATCTCGGTATGGGGATCTTGATCCCGAAGGAAGAGTCCGGAAGCAACCCGTCCACACCTATCGACTTGAGGTAGGTCGTGTTCACAATCGGATCTCCGGACGAGAACGAGACAGCAGTGTTCCATTGTTCGTCCGTGAAGAAACCTCTTGACTTGAGCACCACCTGGGTACCGGTCGGGGAGCTGAACGTCAGATTGAACCGCACGAAGTACGTGCTCTGTGAAAAGTAGGAACCGTGTGGCGTCTTTCTGGAGGTTTCGATCGGGAGATCCACCCTTGTCGTCGTGTTCGCGCCTATTCTTGGTAGGAAGATCGAAAGTTGGATCGAGTCCCCTCTGATCAACGGAGGATGCGGAAAGGTCGATGTGACATTCTCCGTCTTCTCCTGGGTCGAGTAGCGATATATGCCCACAACGAGCGTGAAATCGATCATCACCTCCGGTGAATCGTTATCGTAATAGGGGTTGGTGAAGTTGAACGAGAAGTCCACGGTCGTCCCCGGGGACACCACAGGCGTGATGAATCCGCTCAGGATGCTGTTAGCGTACTTCGGGCTGCCGGGGTTTGTGGGGAATTCGGCCGATGCGAGGCTCGTGCAGATCAGCAGTGCGGAAACAAGAGCCGTCGATGTGGCCAGCACGAGTCTCATCCCTGCTGTGAAGTCTGAGACTGACTATATGACTTTCGGTCAGGCGGCTGGACGCTTTGCAGGAAGCGTTAATATCTGACCGGCCATTGCGAACAGTGTGCTGGCAGTAAGGGTAAGACGGTCAGAAGCAGAGTCCCTCAGGAAACGGCTTGCCAAGGATCATCTTGTGGACAAGACCAGGACGATCATCGACGATTCGGACGGCGTGGTCATTCCTCTCGTGGCTCTTCCGAGCGCATCCCTTCTGACGTCCTTCGATACCAGCATCGTGGAGAAGGATTTTCCCTCCAGGAGCTGCAGGATCGACCCCATCGTGAAGGTCCGCCAGGCAGCACAAATACCTGATGAGTTGAAACCCTTGCTCCCGAGCAAATGGGAGCGGTTCGGGGATATCGTTGTCATAAGGCTCGAGGCTGAGCTGGATGGCTACGAACACGAGATCGCCCAAGCGTATGCTGCCGTGCTCCAGCTCAAAACCGTTCTAAGGGACGTGGGAGGTATCTCGGGAGACCTGCGACAGCCGGTCATAAGACGACTGTTCGGAACGGACACGGTCGCCACGCACCTGGAGAATGGGGTCCGCTACAGGTTCGATGCTGCTCAGATCATGTTCTCATCCGGCAACACAGAGGAACGACAGCAGATGGCGGATCTGAAGTGCGATGGCGAGACCATTGTGGACATGTTCGCAGGCATCGGTTATTTCTCCCTCCCGCTCGCAGTGTACCAAAGGCCGAAGAAGGTCATCGCATGCGAGCTCAATCCACTAGCCTGCGGATATCTCGTGGAGAACATCTCGCTCAACGAAGTCCAGGGAAAGGTCGACCCCTTCCAGGGTGACAACAGAGATCTTCCAGGGGAGGCCTTTGCGGACAGGGTGATCATGGGTTACGTTAAGACCACGCATGAATTCCTTCCGAAGGCAATGACTATCTTGAAGGACGGCGGCATCATCCACTACCATGAGACCTGCCCCAACGCGCTCCTGCCGGAACGGCCGCTCCGGAGGCTGTCCGAGAGTGCGAAGGGGGGCAAGGTCGAGGTGCTCAGGATGAAGGAGATAAAATCATACGCACCGGGCGTCTCACATATCGTCGTTGACGCCAAGATAACTAGGCCTTCTTGACCTCATCCGTGCACCCGGCCTCTCTCAGGAAGGTGGCGAAGGCATCGTGGTGTTCCTCCGGGTCCTCGCTCTCGAGGAGCTTCTTTGCGAATGTCTGGAGGTGTTTCCCGTACTCCTTCTCCTCGTCTGTGAATCTCCAGGCCTTGTTCATCACGCGCAAGGCGAGATAGAACGCATGGGTCATCGACCTGATCCTGTGGTCGTTGGACTTGTTCGAGTCAAGCACTGATATGGCTCCCGCCTGACCTCGGGTCTTGTACTCCCTGGCTACCTCGTCGGCGAACTCTCCATACTGTGACAGGCAGGAATATTTGGGTATCCGCGCGGAGATCGCTGCGTGCTCTGCGTCCCTGAGTGCGGAACGAATGACCTTCAACGGGGATTTCTCGGACTCGTCGTCGTCCTTGTAGTACTTCTCCGCGAGCTCTTTGGACACTACCGCTCTCAGTGCGTCCGTTCCGTTGGTCGTCCAGTATTCCGAAAGCAGTTTGTTGACCGAGTTTCCTGGTTCCACGACGATAGGGTGGTCTATACCAGATAGGAGACCGATGACCGCTCTCTTCTCCATTTCGTCTGCAGTCAGCTCTTTGACGAACGACTCCACATCCTCTCCGAAGCACTTGTCTCCTTTGACATAGACCTTCTTCTTGAGATCGGTCATGGACTCGAGAACGGCCTCCATGTGCTTCTCGATCAGAGCCCTGTTGTCAAGCTCGCCAGAGGAATACTTCTCGAGCAGGTCCTTGGCGACTGGCCTGTTGAGCAACTCCTCGCAGCCGGTCTTGCCATTCACGACATTGAGGGGTCTCACGACCGAGATCTCGAACTCGTTCAGGACTTTAGGGACAGCCATTCCCTCTGCGATCTTCGACAGCGTGTTCTTTGTCTTGCTCACACACTGGTCGCAGAGAAGTATCTTTCTGTCAGCGCTGACCCAATCGAATTCCAAGTGGTTGATAGCAGATGGATTGTGCGGGCAGGAGTAAGTGTCTCCCTGCAGCCTCCCTGCTCCAATGGATTCGGCCGCCAGCCTGACATACTCCTGAGGTGGCCTCGCGACCTTCCCAGTGCATATGAAGTTGTCTCCGTAGGAGTAGAAGTGGAGGCCCTTCTTGTGCACCAGGTCGAGCACGCTCAGAACGCGCCATTTTGGAGAGTCGAAGTTCTGAACCCCCATGAGCTTCTCTTTGTCCGTCTTTCCCCTGAGGGCGTATGTGATCGTACCGCCAGAGTATGTGGCGGTCGCGAGGTAGGGCGTTTTCTCCTCATGCACGAGGCCTATCGTGGCCGCATATGCCCTCGCGAGCTTGTCACCGCGTCTGGCAAGCTGGGCGAGTTTTCCCTGATCATCCTTGTACTTCTGTATCTTCTCAATGCGTGCCTGGGTCTTCTTGAACGGACACGAGCCACAGTCCTCAGAGCACTCGGGGATGATCAGCTCAGGGTCGTCCATGAGCATCTTGGCCTTCGCGAGTAGGTCCTTCTCCATGACCTTCGACGCGATTCTTGCTTTCACCCTGAGTCTGGGAATACCCTTCTTCTTAGCCATGGCGATTTCGGTCTCTAATTAGATGTCATGGTAATAGTTTTTGCGAGCATACCTCGCCCGCTCCAATCCGGAAAAGGTTATTAGTCTGGCCATGCCATAAGGAGAAACAGCAAAAGCGGATGCGATAATGAGCGCCGAAGATGACTCCGCCAGAGGCTACGTCAAAGGGTTTCAGGAGGGCCTCCAGGAGGCTTGGGACGAGATAATCAAGCTCTCCACGAAAGGCTACACCTCCAGAGAACTCCAGATCATGGCCAAGACGAAGAGATCGATGCTCTTCCAGAAGGTCCAGCAGAAGGTGGACGAGCTCGAAAGGGCCCTCGGCAGGAAGTTGTCGGTCCCGGATGTGGCTTCACATGCCCAGCCGGCGCAGCCAGTCCAGTTGATATCTGGCTGGAGCTATGTCATCAAGGAGGAGAGGCCTGAGAAGAGTTTCGCCCTGTTCACTGCTCTCATCGCCAAAGGTGGAAGGGGACTGTGCATCTCGCGGACCCATCCTGACACTCTGAAGCAGAAGTACAAGTTCGAGGCTGAGGCGCTCTGGCTCACGAAGACAGAGACCGCCCAGCCAGCGGCCGGCGCCAAAGGTGTCGAATACGTTTCCCCCAACAACCTTGCGCATCTAGCGTCTGCGATCAGGGAATTCTTCGCGAAGGGCCCGGACGGGGCTGTCATAATCGAAGGGCTCGAGTACCTTACGACTCAGAACGATTTCAGAAGCGTCCTCAAGTTCATACAACTGATAAACGAGCAGGTCGTTCTCGACAAGGGATATCTGTTTGTACCTGTCGATGAGGCGACGATGGACCCGAAGGACTTCTCATTGATTGAACGAGAGATGAGCCAGGTGCTCTAGCGTCTCCTGGTTTCGACTATAGCGTTTGAGCAGACGATTCCTGAGATGAGAGATGTGGCCTCGCCGGGATATCACTCTGAACTTCACCCGCAGCAATTGTTGGGCCTTAAGCTGGCTTGACCTTGTCTCTGATGTACTTCATGTAGACTTCGGAGAACATGCCCACCTTCGGGTCGAACTCCGTGCAAGGAAATTTCTCGCAATCCGAACACATGGATACTCCGTGCTTCTCGGCGCAGTTCAGCTGGGTGCACCATTTCAAGTTCCCATCTCTAGCCCTCTTGTCGGCCTGGTACCTGCAGCCAAGGCATATGCCCTTCTTGTATGCGAGGCAGAAGCCACAAAAGAAGCCGCAGGGCCCCAAGAGGTTAGCGTCGATTGACTTTCTCTTTCCCGCACTTGCGTGGGAGCCACTCTTCATGGCTAGTGCAATGCGTTGTGACATATCGAATGTTGCTCTGGGGAGTGGCGATGTGCTCCCGCCGGGATTTGAACCCGGGTATCCAACTCGAAAGGCTGGAATGATTGGCCGGACTACACTACGGGAGCTTCCTGGCAGTCCATATGCCTTTTCGGCCCTATGAGATGTTTCTATATAATGGTTCTCGGAGGCCAGCAGGCCGGTTCAAGCCCTAGCGCCACACGAACCAAACATTAATGCTGGACCCGTGGATTCCTGCCACTAGATGGACGCACCCAAGGGTAAGTCGAGCGCTGCGGAACTCACAAGGAAGTATATCGATCGCCACCCCAGCATACGGGACTGCATCAGCAAGGATCTGGTGAACTACTCTTCCCTCTCGCGTCTCATCATGAAGGAGCTCGGGGTGAAGAACGAGGAGGCGGTGCTCGCAGCGAGCCGCAGGTACGCCATGAAGCTCGCCAAGACCGACTCCGAGGGCGCCATCATGGACCTCCTGGAGCGCAGCAGGCTCGAGCTCAAGACGAAGATATGCATCGTCGCGGCGAAGAACGAGTGGATCGTGCTCAAGAACCTCGAGGATGTCGTCAAGAGGCTCTTGGCGGACAAGAGCACTATGCAGGTTCTCCAGAGCGCGAACGCAATCACCGTGATCTCGGAGGACAGGCATCTGTCCGCGATTGTGAAGGCGATAGGCCAGGACCATATCATAAGCGTCAAGGAGAACTTGGCAGAGATAACGGTCAAGAGCTCGCCCGCGATAGAGGAGACTCCCGGCGTTTTCGTTTATATGATGGGCATGCTCTCAGAGCAGGGCATCAACCTTCTGGAGGCTGTGAGCTGCTACACGGACACGATCTTCATAGTCAGCAGAGAGGACATGATGCGCGCGTTCGACATACTCTCATCATGCATCGAGGACAAGATGGTCCCCGAGAACTCGAGTTGAGTTTCAATCCAGAAGTTTGTCGACTGCCGAGATCTGCTCCCTCAGCCTCTTGAGGACAGCCTTGTTCTCATTGAGCGCGGATACCGCCTTCGCCATCTGCTTCGAGACGGCGCCCTTCGATGTCCCGCCCTCGCTGCCCCTCCTCTCGACGGCTCTTTCGACCTTGAGGAAGTTCAGGTCCGAGGTCCTCAGATCCTTCTTGTTCTTCAGCAGGACCTCGTTCGCCAGCCGTATGAACTTCTTATCGTCACCGTCCGCATGCATGGCCAGCTCCTTGACGATGCCGTGCGCGCTCCTGAAAGGTATCCCCAAGGTTGTGAGGAGGTCGGCGAGGTCGGTCGCGGTCATCAACCCAACCTCTGCCGCCCTCCTCATCCTCACCCTGTCGAACTCGATCTCTCTCAGGAAGTCTGTGAGGGCATGGAGCGAAGCCTCAACGGTGTCGAAAACATCGAAGAGGTTCTCCTTGTCTTCCTGCAGGTCGCGGTTATATGCGAGGGGAAGAGATTTCATCAGGGTGAGGATCGCGACTAGGTCACCGACTGCTCTGCCGGATTTCCCTCTGACGAGTTCCGGTAGGTCGGGGTTCCACTTTTGGGGCATCATGCTGGAGCCGCCGGACAGGTCTTTCGGGAGCTTCAAGAACCCGAACTCGCGAGACGACCAGTAGACCAGCTCCTCGCAGAGCGACGAGAGATGTATCATGAGCAGGGAGAGAGAGAACGCGGACTCAGCGACGAAGTCCCTGTCGGAGACGGAATCGATGGAGTTCTCCGTGATGCCGTCCAGGCCGAGCATGTCAGCGACTGACTTCCGGTCGATCTTGTGCCAGACGCCTGCGAGAGCCCCCGACCCGAGGGGAGATACGTTCGTTCTGGAATAGCAGTCGAACATGCGTGATATGTCTCGCTCGAGCCTCCAATAATGAGCAAGCAGATGATGGGCCAGCAGTATCGGTTGCGCATGCTGGACATGCGTGTATCCGGGCATGATGGCTCCGGCCGCCGCCCTTGCGCGCAAGACGATGGTCTGCTGGAGTTCCAGCGCCGCGGAGACTGAATCGAGCAACGCTTCTCTGACGAACAGCCTCATGTCAAGGGCGACCTGATCGTTCCTGCTCCGACCGGTGTGCAGCTTCGCGCCGGCTTCGCCGATTCTGTCCGTGAGCGCGCGCTCCACATTCATGTGAATGTCCTCAAGCTTCGGGTCAAGGGCCAGCTTCCCCGTCCTGATGTCGTCGGCTACCCCTTTCAGGCCATTCTCAGTCAGCTTCAGCTCTTGTTTGGATATCACGCCCGCGCCCGCCAGGGCGTGCGCGTGCGCTATGGAGCCAGCTATGTCGTACTTCCAGAGCCTTCGGTCGAAATGGACCGAGGCCGTGAAATCGAGGAACGCATCATTTGCAGACTGTGACCGTCTCCTCGTTGACCGCGATCTCGTTCGCTGTTCCATTGCCGCTCTCTCCCGCCTTCACCATGCTGGCGACCTTCAGGGGCAACCCCCACACATAGATGAACCCCTTCGCAGCGGAGTGGTCGAACTCATCCCCTTTGGCGTATGTCGATAGTGAATTGCTGTACAACGAGTACGGAGACTCCCTGCCCACGACGACCGCGCTGCCTTTGAACAGCTTCAGCTTGACCGTCCCGGTCACGAGCTCCTGGGTCTTGTCGATGAACGCGTCCAGAGCCTCCTTGAGCGGGGAGAACCAGAGGCCGTTGTAAACGAGCTCCGCATAGTGCTGCTCGATTCCCTTCTTGTAGTGCAGCAGGTCCTTCGTCATGACCAGGCTCTCGAGGTCTTGGTGGGCCTTGATGAGCACGACCGCCGCAGGTGCCTCGTAAACCTCTCTCGATTTGATCCCGATCAGACGGTTCTCGATGTGGTCTATCCTGCCTACCCCGTTGTTGCCCGCGATCTCGTTCAATTTCCTTATGAGATCTAGGAGGTCGATATTGGCTCCGTTCAGGCTCACTGGGTTGCCCTGGACAAAGCCGATCTCGACGTACTCAGGGGCGTCAGGGGACTTGTCTATCCCCTTGGTCCATTCGAAGATGTCCTCTGGAGGCTCGACCCACGGATCCTCGAGGACTCCGCATTCGATTGCTCTGCCCCATATGCTTTCATCTATGCTGTACGGTTTCTCGACTGAGACGGGAATCGGGATGCTGTGCTCATTCGCATAGACTATCTCCTCCTCCCTCGACATCTTCCAGTCCCTTGTCGGGGCTAGTATGTCCAGGTTGGGGGCGAGCGCCATGATTGACACTTCGAACCTGACCTGGTCGTTGCCCTTGCCCGTGCAGCCGTGGGCAATGGCAGTCGCATCCAGTCTCTTGGCCATCTCGACGAGTTTGGCGACCATGAGAGGTCTCGCGATCGCGGTCCCGAGCGGGTAGTTGCCTTCGTAGAGGGCGTTTGCCTTCAATGCTGGTAGAACGTAGTTCTCGACGAACTCCTTCTTCGCGTCGATGACCCACGCCTTGGATGCGCCTATGCTCTTGGCCCTCCTCATCGCGTCCTTGAGGTCGTCCGATTGACCGACGTCTATGGTCACGGCGACGACTTCGTAGCCGTACTTCTCGTTCAGCCAGTGGATAGCCACTGACGTGTCCAGGCCGCCTGAGTACGCGAGCAGGATCTTATCCTTCTGTTTGCCTTGAGCAGCGCCTTCCATGGTCTGCCGCCTCCTAGCATTCGAAACTAGTGTGCGTATTTGGCCGTGGTGACATCGAGTGAACATCGTCCGATGAACGATGTCCAATTTGCGACAAGAACACTTCTCATCTCTGACCTGCGATTGGACCACGTTCTGATTGTCTGGCTAGTTTGCGACAGTCCATCAGCCTTAAGTAGACCGAGAATATTACTATTCAGTACAACAGGAGAGCCACTTGCCTTTCAGACGACCGCGCGAAGAGGAACCGCAGATAGGCCCGGACGGGCAGCCCGAGTTCGTCAGGGTACGACTTCCCCACAAGAAGGAGGGGGAGATGTTCGGCATCGCTGACCAGCTATTGGGAGCCTCTAGAATCAAGATAATGTGCGCGGACGGCAAGTACCGTATGGGCCGCATTCCTGGCAAGATAAAGAAGCGTATGTGGATACGCGAGGGAGACCTCGTGATCGTCCAGCCATGGGATTTCCAGGACGAGAAGGCGAACATTCAGTATAGGTACACGAAGACCCAGGCAATGTACCTAAGCAGGAAGAAGATGATCCCCAAGTCGATCGATGTCTTCTGAAGGACAACCGGTGGATGCCTGTGCCTCGAGCTGACGAATACCACTCTTTTGAACGCGAGATTGACAAGTGGCGTATGCGCCGCAAGGACACAAATGATAGGAAGTCGTACGATGAGGTGTTCGACCAGCAGAACCTGATGATCATCTACAAGCTGCTGTCAGATGGTGTTTTCGATAAGCTCGACTTCCCAATATCCACGGGCAAGGAGGGCAATGTCTACCGTGCCTCAACGAAGGATGGCCAGCTAGTGGCCGTGAAGATATACAGGACGGCCACATCGACATTCAAGGACATGGCCAAGTACGTCCATGGAGACCCCAGGTTCGGCGGTCTCACAAACAACAAACGGAAGCTGATCTACGCCTGGGCAAACAAGGAGTTCCTGAACCTGAAGGCGTTCGCAAGGGCAGGCGTCCGAGTGCCCAAGGCAATAGCTCAGACGAAGAACGTAGTCGTCATGGAATACATTGGCGATGAGAACGAACCGGCACGTGAGCTGAGGAACGTCAAGCTCGAGGACCCGGAACCTGTCGCCAGAAAGATCCTGGACTACCTCAGGCTGGCGTACAAGAAGGCCAGGCTTGTGCACAGCGACATCAGCGAGTTCAACATCCTTATGCCGAGCGAAGAGCCGGTCATAATCGATGTCGGGCAAGCAGTCCTGCTGGACCATCCGACCGCCCAGGAATGGCTCGAGCGAGATGTGGGCAACGTCGTAAGGTATTTCAAAAAGCTCGGTGTAATCCTGGACGTCAAGAAGGAGCTCGAGGTGATCAGGAAGCAATGATCCAGTCCGTCAAGGTCCCAACGGAGAGAGTAGGGGTGCTCATCGGCAAGAGCGGCGAGACGAAGGAGTTCTTGGAGAGGCGGGCAGGGGTCAAGATATCAATCGATTCTGAAGAGGGTGATGTCGAGATCGATTACACTCACGCCAAGGACCCGGCCATGGCACTGGCCGTGGTGAACGTGGTCCAGGCGATCGGAAGAGGGTTCGCTCCTTCCAAGGCGATCAAGCTCCTCGAGGACGAGTACTTCCTCGAGATATTCGACATCAGGGACTATGTCGGGAAGAAGCAGGAGCACGTAATGCGCATGCGCGCGCGGGTCATCGGCACCCACGGGAAGACGCGTGCGATCATCGAAGAACTCACGGGTGCCTTCGTGTCTGTCTATGGGAACACGGTCGCCGTCATAGGGGATGCGCTGCAGATCGATGTCGCCCACAGGGCCCTCGACATGTTGCTATCAGGCTCGGAGCACGCGGCCGTGTATCACTACCTCGAGGGCAGACGGGCACAGCTCAAGGTCGAAGGCATGGGCTTCTGAAGTTCTGAACACGCACTATTGGTTCTGTTGCGATATCGGGTGATGACCCTTAGGTCACGTCTCAGATGCAACTCGTTCCATTCGGCTCCGACCGTGCGGCCATCGCTGGCTCGTATAGGATCATCATCACGTCATGCTGGAACGCGCCGGGGTCGAACCGTAGACCCCCTGCCATCCCGTTGGAGATGGCTATCTGCAGCAGGTTGATGCTGGCATTGATGTGCCTGTCGAGGTGCCAGCCGCAATCACATACGAACTCTGTGCCCATTCGGGAATCTTGTATTCTCCCACATGCCGGGCACTTTCTGCTGCTATATCTTGGATCGACTTTGACGACAGGGATACCCTTCCACTGGGCCTTGTATTCGATGATCTGGTGTAGCTTCCTCCTCGGCCACAGGCTGAGGCGACGATTCATATCCTTGCCCCTTTTGTACCGGATTCCTATAAGGTCCTCGAGTACCACAACCGACCTCTTGCTCTCGGCAAACGAGAGCACGGCGTTTGCCACCTCATGAAGCCTGTGCTCGATCCGGTGGTGCTCTCTTGTGCCTTCCCGCCTACACAGGTTTCTAGCAGTCTGCCTGTCATGCGCCTTCTTCTTCTGCAGCCTTCTCCGCCTGTCGTGGTGCCGCTGCTGTATGATGGCTACGTCAGGGAATTCCGCCTTGACCGTAACCGCTGCTTCAGAGTGGTTGCCGACGAACACGCCATCCAGGCTCCTTTCATTAGTATCTAGAGAAAGGACCGACTCGGGGATGTATGGTGCAGGGCACCCTTCCTGAAGGCTACTATGACCCGATCTGGAAGTATGGTCAGCGATCCGAGGGAGTGCGTGTTGTCATCCAGGTACTTCCGATGATACTGGCTTACTACGAGATTCAATTTTACATGGCAACCCGCCCTTATGGGAAGGTCGATGGTTCCGGACTCACGATCGAGCTCTACGCCTGGTTCTCTGCTTTCATCATGAGGCGTTTGACATAGGGAACTTTGCACGCAACGCCTTTGCGAATGCGCCTGCGATGGGTCCTAAGAATGCCGCCAGCTACTTCGAACGCTGATACAAGATGCTGGGAGTACATCTTCGGATGTTCTTGGCGGAATTCCTTGTACGCGATTCTACACAAGGCGTTTCTCGATGTCACTCTCGCCTGGAGGCCGGCTCGGATCGCATTGTTGACGGCCAATCTGAAATCCTCAAGCAGGGACTTCGCTTCCGATGGAAGGTCCGTGTCCAGTCGGAAGACGGCTCCCTTGATTAGCATCTCGTCTTTTACTGTGACCAGTGTATTACTACTCTCTGACTACATGCAGCGATGGGAGGTTAGTGGTTGCTCGACACGGTTCAGCTGGCCATGACCCCGAACTCCGGCCAGCGTAGTTCTTGCAACGGGACCACTATTGAAATAGCCCTGCTGACAATACATCGCTTGGATGACTGAAGGTCTTCTGAAGCAATTGGACGCCGACCTGACGACTATCCCCCCTGTGATCTCCAAGGGAGAGAGCGGGAGGGATCGCGTGATGCGGTTATGCGCCCACGCCTTTCTCAGGCTCTGGACGAGGATCGCGCTCGAGTCGGGCCAGAGGCTGAGCCTTTCCCCCTCTCAGTTCGTCCTCGGGACCTACGAGGGCCAGATGAAATGGAACCTCAGCGAGACGGTGGACTACAAGGGGATCGCGCAGCTCGGCATCGCTGGAACATCGAGGAGGCATCACTCGTTGATAGCTGAGACTTACATCGTCAAGGGCGAGGAGAGGGCGAGGTGGTTCTTCGCGCTCGAGGAGGAGAAGGTCAAGAACAGACCGGTCTTTGTGAACTACCTAGTCTACGACGTTCCTTTGAAGGAGTTCGACCTGTCAAAGGCCGTTGCTGTCCTCAAGCAGGTCTTCCCGCAGTGGCTGGAGAGCGTGAGCACTGGCGACGACAAGCCGCTCTGGAACATGTGTAAGGAGAAGCTGGAGTGCGTGGGAATCTAGTTGGTAGGCAGAATTCTGACTTCGTGAAACATGGACAGGTGCCTAGGTGATTCTGGTGCGATCTTCCCTATGGACCAGCGAGCCATTCTTCAGACAAGGGATAAATAGGCGTTCCGCCTGCTGAGCTTCAACAATGTCCGAAAGGCTCGAGATCGCAGGGCGAGCGCTTCAGCGCACCCTGTGCAACCACTGCCTGGGAAGGCTTTTTGCATCCGTCTCCAGAGGGCTCTCGAACGACCAGAGGGGGGCTATTGTCAGGTCATGTCTTCCGGATGCTCCCCAGCAGCCTGTCAGCATGAATGATTGTCATGTCTGCAGAGGGCTATTCTCCGAGCTGCAGAAATTCGCTGAGATTTCAGCAAGAGCTTCAGAAGGTTACGAGTTCTCAACATTCCTGGTGGGCACCAAGGTCGACGCCGAGGTCTTGGAGCGTGAGGAAACCTTCTGGACAGAGCTCGGAGCCAAGGAGACCGAGACGATCAAGACCGAGATGAACCGGGAGATAGGCAAGCTCCTGGAAGGCAAGCTCGGGAAGACGGTCGATTTCGCCAATCCGGACATGGTGTTCCTGGTCGATACTCAGTTCGACAGGGTGGTGCTCGATGTCGCACCCTTGTTCGTTTACGGCAGGTATAGGAAGTTCTCCAGGGAGCTTCCGCAGACCCGTTGGATCTGCAGGGAGTGTAGAGGCAAGGGATGTCCGAGGTGCGACGGCAAGGGCAGGATGTATGATATGAGCGTCCAGGACTACACGGGCCCTATTGTAATGCGTCATGCCCAGGGTGAGGACGATTTCTTCCACGGCATGGGCAGGGAGGACATCGACGCCCGAATGCTCGGAAACGGCAGGCCGTTCGCATTGGAGGTCAGGCGGCCCCGAAAGAGGACCCTAGACATACCTGGGATTGAGCGCGAAATCAACGAGAATGCAGTGGATGTGGTCGAGGTAGAGGGGCTCAGGATGTCTACGAGGGCCGAGATGAGGGGTCTTAAGGAATCCACACATCCCAAGACCTACAGGGTCAGTGTGCGGTTCCAGACCGATTTTGACCACGGAAAGCTTAATGATGTAGTGACATCATTGGCCGGAAAGCCTATAAGTCAGCTCACTCCAAACAGGGTAGTCCACAGGCGTGCGAACCTAGAGAGGCTCAGGACCGTCCGGAGCATCCGGGTGGAGTCCGTGAACGGCTCCGAGGTCGTTTTCGTCGTGGAGGCCGACAGCGGGACGTACATCAAGGAACTGATGCATGGGGACCAGGGGCGGACGCAGCCCAATGTCGCCGGCATCGTCGGTGTGCCCTGCGAGGTGCTCGAGCTGGACGTCATAGCGATCGGAGACAAGGGGGCGTAGAAGTATGGTAAAAGCATCCAAAGGCTACAGGCGCCGGACACGGTATGTGATGCAGAACCGCGTGAGGGATAGAGGACTCTCTCCGATCACTAGGATCTTCCAGAAGTTCGAGGTTGGCGAGAAGGCGAACATCAACCTGGACCCCAGCATACACAAAGGCATGCCGCATGTGAGGTTCCACGGACACACTGGCACCATCGTGCGAATGCAGGGAAAGGCTTATCTCATTGACGTCCGGATGGGCGACATGATGAAGCAGGTTATCGTGAGGCCTGAGCACCTCAGGAAGTCCAAGTGACCAGCTGGTGATTCTGATGGAAGACAAGAAGATGGTTACGCTGGCTGAGGTAAAGGACATCCTCTCGGAGAGGCAGAACAATGGTGAGCCTACGGCTGAGCAGAAGCTCGCCCTCGACCATGCCCAGAAGTTCTCACGTGTCGATTCAAAGAAGGCGAAGAAGCTCGTCAAGGAGCTCACCGAGCTTGGGTTCGTGTCGGAAGTGAATGCGGTAAAGATAGCAGATATCCTGCCATCGACCGCGGACGATGTCCGGCTAGTATTCTCGAAGGAGAGGGCTAGCGTAGAGAAAAAGGACATCGAAAAGGTTCTTAGTGTCGTAGAGAAGTATCTCTGACGAGCCCGGGGGATTGCTGTGGAGGACTACGCAAGAATACTAGATTACCTGCCCCAGGGGCTTCCTGATGAGAAGATGTTCCACAGGGAGCCCGTAGCGTACGCCGTCGGCGAGGACCAGTTCAAGCTGTTCGAGCTGGTGCCCAAGCAGGGCGTGAACCTGGCGACGGGCGACAGGGTCTACATAGGCAAGGAACTCGACCTCAGGCAGGAGATCCTCCATGTCAAGAAGCGCATAGGCTTCAACGAGCTAACCAACGCGTCCCAGAGCGAGCTCCCGTTCGTCATGTTGCAGATCATCAAGGCGCACGAATCAAGGTTCGTGCAGTTCTTCAACGAGTCCCAGGCCATAACGACGAGGTTCCACATGCTCGAACTTCTGCCAGGCCTAGGCAAGAAGACCATGTGGAGCATCATCGAGGAGAGAAAGAAGGGCCCGTTCAAGGACTTCGCGGACATCTCCAAGAGGGTGCCGTTGGCCCATCAGATCGAGAAGCTCGTGGCGAAGCGGATAGAGCAGGAGCTCGCCAACCCGGACGAGAAGTACCGTCTGTTCGTGGCGAGATGAGCCCCCATGAGAGCTGAGGAGGTCAAGGCCGTCCTCGAATCGATCGGCAAGCGGCCGACCAAGAGGCTGGGCCAGAACTTCCTGCTCGACGATTCCGTAGTGAGCAGGTCTGTCGGATTCGCCGCCCTAGACTCTAAGGACACCGTGCTCGAGATTGGTCCTGGCCTCGGCAATCTCACGGAGGAGATACTCAAGTCGGGGGCGAAGGTCGTAGGCGTGGAGCAGGACCCTGCCTTCTGCAAGTTCTTGGAGAGGCGGTTCGGCGAGAGGGTCCGGATCGTGCAGGCGGACGCTGTCAAGGCCTTCCTGCCGGGGTTCAACAAGGTCGTCTCGAACCTGCCCTATCAGATATCCTCGCCGATAACATTCAAATTGCTCGACATCGGGTTCGATGTCGCCGTCCTGATGCTCCAGCGGGAGTTCGCAGAGAGGATGATTGCGAAGCCCGGAACGGATGATTATGGCCGTTTGTCCGTGGGGGTCTACTACAGGGCGGATTGCGAGATCATGCTGAATGTTCCAAGACATGCTTTCTGGCCGCAGCCCAAGGTTGACTCGTGCGTCGTCAGGCTCGTTCCGAAGCCTCCACCGTTCAAGGTCAATGACCGGCAGGTGTTCTTCGATGTGACCCGCGCCATCTTCTCGCACAGAAGGAAGAAGATCTCTAACTCGCTGAAGGTCGATCCCGCAACGGCCTCTCTGGTCACATCGGGGATCGAATCCTCGCTCGATAAGCTGCCGTATGCCTCCAAAAGGGCAGAAGAGCTCTCCCCGGAAATGATCGGTGAACTGGCGGATGCGCTACTCGACCTCAGCGCTTCTTCTCGGGGAAATAGCGCTCGATGATCGCATCTGCGATCTTGCCAGTACCGTCCACGAGCGGGTCGCAGGCAGGGATGCCGTACTTCGCCTCGTACTCAGCGATCCTCCCCTCGACGTCCTTCCTCGTCATGCCTGTGTGGTTGATGGTGATCCCGATGACATCGCAGTTGGCAAGAACCTTGATGAGTTCCATCTCGCGGTCGATTGAACCGTTCGGGATGTGCAGCTCTGTCTCGTGATATGTCCTCCACTTCCTCGCGGGCGCGTGTTGCAGCACGACAGTTTGCGGCGCGGACGCAGTGACGATGGTCCTCGAACCCGTGACATATGCCGGATGGCTGAGCGCTCCTTGTCCCTCGACGATTATGACCTGCGGATGCTCGGTCTTGTAGGCCATGTCTATGGCGTTCTCGAGCTCACCGACCACATAGTCCCCTCTGATGGCATCGAGTGGGATCCCGAACCTGGACCCCTGGAGCAGACCTGTCTGGCCCGTCGCCACGAAGCTGGTCTTGATGCCTCTCTTGTTCAGCTCCTTCGTTAGGATGACCGCGGTCGTGCGCTTCCCGCTAGCGGCGTCTGTGCCCAGGATCGGTATCCTGATAGCCTTCATCTTGGACGCCAGGTTCCTGTAATAGTGCATCTTCTCGAGCGGGGGCTCTTTCCTGATGTCCGTGATCGTGACCTTGTACTTCTTTGCGAGCTCAATCAGCTCGGGATCGTCAGCGAGCCATTGGTGCAGGCCAGAGATGATGTTGATCCTGTTCTTGATGGCCTCTCTCAAGGCGGGCCTGAAGTTCTTGGGGAGCATGCCGCCGACCGTCGCCACGCCGACGATGAGGTAATCTGGTTTCTTCGGCAGCTTCGAGAGCGCGTCCTTGACGGACGAGAAGATGGGTATGCCGGTCTTCTTTCCGTCCAGGACTTCGCCAGCATCCTCGCCGGCCTTGGTGCTGTCCAATATGCCCAGTATCTTGAATCGCAATGAGTGCCTCACAAGCCCCGCAGCGGTCTTCCCGCCTGTCCTGTTGAACGACGCCTCGCAGAGAACCAACGCAGTTTCCATTGGTTGGCGCAACCGCGTGGCTCTATAAAACCATTGACTTGTTAGCCGGAATCTGGAAGCTCATCTGGCCATGACACCGAGCAGTTTTTCTAGCCATAGGGTCATTGGCCCTCGGGGGAGTAGATGCTAGTTGGAATAGTAGGCAAACCTAACGTGGGGAAGTCCACATTCTTCTCAGCGCTCACGCTGGCGACGGCGCAGATCGCAGCATATCCATTCACGACCATCCAGGCGAACAGAGGCGTCGGCTATGTCAGAGGGCAGTGTCCACACGTGGCATTCGGCCATCAATGCACCCCGAACAATTCGCCCTGCGAAAGCGGCACGAGATTCGTGCCGATCGAGGTCCTCGATGTCGCGGGCCTTGTCCCGGACGCGCATGCTGGGAGAGGTCTTGGGAACAAGTTCCTGGACGACCTCAGACAGGCGGACGCTTTCGTCCATGTCGTCGATGCGAGCGGCGGGACGGACTTCGAGGGGAATCCTGTAGGCGTGGGAGACCACGACCCTGTCTTGGATGTCAACTTCCTCGAGAAGGAGATATCGTATTGGATATTCGGCATACTTGAGAAGAACTTCGCCAAGATAGCCAAGCAGTCTAAGTTGGCCGGGACGAAGATTGAGAAGACGCTTCACGAGAAACTCACTGGCCTCTCTATCACCGAGAGCCAGATCCTGATCGCCCTTAGAAAGACGCCTGCAGATGCTGACATGTCGTTGTGGACCGACCAGAATCTGTTGAGGTTCTGCCAGGAGCTGCAGAAGATAGCCAAGCCCATGATCATCGCGGCGAATAAGGCGGACATCGCGCCTGCCGAGAACATCGAGAAGCTGAGGGCCACTGGCTACCCGGTCGTGCCGACCAGCGCGGAATATGAGCTCGCCCTAAGGCGCGCGACTAAGGCAGGGCTCGTGAACTACGTTCCGGGAGATGACCACTTCGAGTTCAAGGACAAGTCCAAGCTGAACGAGAAGCAGGTGGCGGCGTGCAGCAAGATGGGCGATTGGCTCAAGCAGAACGGGACCACAGGCGTGCAGGCCGTCCTCGAGGACGTGGTGTTCAAGGTTCTGGACATGATGATCATCTACCCGGTCGAGGACGAACACAAATGGACGGATAAGCAGGAGCGCGTGCTCCCGGATGCCTATCTGATGCGGAGGGGCTCCAACGCCAAGGAACTGGCGTTCAAGGTCCACACTGACCTGGGTGATAACTTTATTAGGGCGATTGATGGAAAGACCCACATGACCATAGGTCATGACCACGTGCTGAAGGACAACGACGTGATCAAGATAGTCGCAAGAGCTTGATGCTGATGGGATATTGGGATATCAGGCTCATCGGAGCCTCGTACAAGAAGATGGAGAACGACCTCGCAATCCACCTCTACGGCAAGACGCAGGATGGCCAGTCCGTCGCCGTCAAGTACGTCGGGTTCGAACCGTATTTTTTCTTCGTGGAGCCAGATAGGAAGGAGGCCCTGGACGGCATCGTCGGGATGCTCAACAACGATACGCGCGTCAAGAGGCTCGAGGACGCCGAGCTCCTCTACAAGGGCGAGAAGAGGAAGTGCAAGAAGGTCGTCGCCACGTTCCCGTGGCTGGTTCCCGACATTAGGAAGACAATCATGCCTCAGGCGACGGTCCTGGCAGCCGACATCCCTTTTCACTTCAGGTTCGTGTACGACATGAACATCGGCTCCTGTGTTCGCGTGATAGGAGAGCCGATCGATGACAGCACTTACAGGACGGACATCGTCGTCAAGGCGGAGAGGTTCGAACCGATCAAGGCCTTCAGGCCGAAGCTGACCATCCTCAGCTTCGATGTCGAGACCAGCCTCAAGGAGCCGAAGATATTCTGCATCTGCTGCGTCGTCAAGAACGGAGACAAGGTCGATGGCAAGCAGTTCGCGGGCGATGGACCTGGCGGCGAGAGGAAGATGATCGAGGACTTCACGAAGTTCATCGAGGAGGTCGACCCAGATGTCATAACGGGGTACAATATCGACGGGTTCGACATCCCCCAGATATTGCAGCGCGCGGAGGCGCTCAGGATGCCCGAGCCCTCTTGGGGCAGATATCCAGGCGCGATGTCGCAGTACAACAACCGATTCTGGTGGACCGAGGGCAGGATCATAGTCGATGCTTGGTGGGCGATCAAGAAGATACTGAAGCCGAAGCAGGAGACTTTGAACGCCGTCTCGAAGCAGCTCCTGGGCGAGGAGAAGCATGACGTCGATCCCAAGAAGATGGACGACGAGTGGGACTCCGATAAAGAGAAGGTCATGAAATACTGCGAGCACGACTCCGATCTCGCTCTGAGGGTGCTCGAGAAGGTCGCGGTTCTTCAAAGGGGCATGGATCTCGCAACAGTGTCGATGCTCCCCCTGGACGATGTGGTAAGCGGGACGACATCTCAGTTCGTGGACTCCATACTCATCAGGGAGGCTGACAAGGAAAAGGTCGCTGTGCCGATGACCATGCGCTCCTCAGAGGACGTTGAGACCATCGAGGGCGGGTACGTGCACGAGATGAAGCAGGGACTCTATCACTGGGTCCTGACCCTGGACTTCAGGAGCATGTACCCGAGCATGATCATTTCGAAGAACATCTGCTTCACGACGTTGCATCCGAACGGTATGATCGTTTCTCCGACCGGTGCGAAGTTCCTGGACAAGAGCGTCAGGGAAGGACTTCTGCCACGCATCCTCCTGAAGCTGATGGACGAACGCGCTGCTACAAAGAAGGCCATGAAGGATGCCCAGACGACTGATGACAAGGACTACTACAACGGTCTTCAGGAAGCCATCAAGATACTGATGAACTCCTTCTACGGGGTCCTCGCATCGTCGTTCTACAGGTTCACCGACCCGAAGATAGGCGCGAGCATAACCGCATTCGCCAGGGAGGCCACGAAAGGCCTCATCAAGAAGCTTGAGGCTGAGAGCCTCGAAGTCATCTACTCCGACACCGATTCAGTGTTCTTCCTGTCGCCCAAGCCGGACCTGGATGAGAGCGTGAAGCTGGGCCAGCAGATCGCGGAACGGTTCTCGTCTGAAGGTGTGGTGCTCGAGTTCGAGAAGGTCATGGAGCCTTTCTTCTCACACGGCATGAAGAAGAGGTATGTCGGACGCATGGTCTGGCCTAGGCAGGAACTCATAGTCCGGGGCTACGAGATGCGCAGGACAGACTCGTTCGACCTTCAGAGTGAGGTGCTCTCCAATGTCCTCGAAAAGGTCCTCGACGGCGACAACCAGGGTGCAGTCACATACACGCGGGGCGTAATCGATGACCTCATGAAGGGGAAGATCGACCCTTCGAGGCTGGTCATCTCGCGGTCCGTTAGAGCGGCGAGCCAATACAAGGCTGGCGACAGCATGATCAATGTGAGGGTCTTCAAGAAACTGAAGGAGTTGGGGTACGAGGTGGTTCCGGGCATGAAGGTGTCCTGGGTCGTCACCGACAGCCACGCGTCCCCGCAGAAGTTCGAACCGTGGATCGAGGGCAGGCCGTTCGATGCGAAGCCAGACCACAGGTACTACGCCACTAGATTGGCAGCTACGATCTCCAGGGTCACGGATTCCTTCGGGTGGGATGAGAAGTCGCTCGTATCAGGCATTCAGCAGTCGTCTTTCTTGAACAATGATTACGAGACAAAGCGGGAGGCAAGAGCCACCAGCCAGCCGAAGAAGACCGACAAGAAGCTCAACCTGAACAACTTCATGTGAGCGCCCCAACAGGTTTATATAAGTCAACTCTTTTGGAGTCCTTCGCAGCGGCGAGATCCGCCTGGTCTCGCAAGGGAATGTGCGCTTAGGCGTGAACCCGTGAACGGCTGGATGTGACTTGAATGGCAGAAGAGGCGACAAAGGCTCCGTCTAAGAAGGAGCGCAAGACTAAGGCACCGGAGGCGCCCGTTGCACCTGCGCCAGAGGCAGAAGCCCCTGAGGCGAAGAAGGGCGGCAGCACTAGGAACATGTATCATTTCATGGGCGAGGCCTGGAAGGACCCGTCCAGCGATGCGATGAAGCGGCTGATGTGGCAGAGGCTCGTAGACTGGAGGAAGGAAGGCACCTTCGTCCGGGTCGACAAGCCACTTAGGCTCGACCGCGCTCGCACTCTTGGCTACAAGGCGAAGCAGGGCTTCGTCGTCGTTCGGGCAAAGGTCCGGAAGGGCGGCCTCAGAAAGCACAGGATCAAGAAGGGGCGCAGGGCGAAGAGAATGGGTATCCTGAAGATCACCATGAGGAAGAGCATCCAGAGGATCGCAGAGGAAAGGACCTCGAAGAGGTATCCGAACCTGGAGGTCCTGTCATCCTATTGGGTTGGTGAGGACGGCCGGCACAAGTGGTACGAGATCATACTTGTCGATGTGAACCACCCGGTCATCAAGGCCGACCCGAAGCTGAACTGGATCTGCTCGAGCAAGCACTCGAACAGGGCCAACAGGGGTCTGACTCCTGCCGGCAAGAAAGGCAGAGGGCTTGTGAGGACGAGGGGCATGGGCGTCGAGAAGAACAGGCCATCGTTGAGGGCTCACAACAGACAGGGCACCTAGCCGCGTATCTTGTCCAGCAAACCACTTACTTCCTTTTCACTCATGCCTACCAGAGGGTAGAAGACCGGGAGCTCGCCCTTGGGCGCGCCGCGCTTCTCGATATCATCCAATCGCCAAGCGAACGCGATGCCGATGCACCCGTTTGCCCTTGCGAGGGAGAACAGGTCATCCTCCGGTTCCACGATCTTGAGATGAGGGTACCACTTCCTCAACGGCTCCAGCAATGATTCGGTCCTTGTTGCGACAAGCGCGCTGCTGCCGCGCTTCATCATCAGCCAAGTCGATGCGAGGCCATTCTCAGAATCAACGGCGGAAAGCACCCTTCCCTGACTTCCCAGAGGCATTCCACCAGGGCCTGGCAGCACCGAACTGAACAAGTATGCGTTCCTGTCCCTGACCTCGACGAAGATCTCAACATCCGGCTCGTCCAGTCCGACTTTGATCCCGAGGCCTTCATGTTCCCTCAGGACCGCCTCGCCGAGATGCTCCGCCAGCGACTGGCTGGTGTAGCTGTGGTTGCCAGACCTTCTCGATCTGATGGCGAACGCCGCGCCCTTGAACATCAGAGGTCTCGAAAACTCCACAACCGACTTCGTCAGTGATTCCATGTCGCTTGGAGCCCTCTCGACCGGGCTGAATGAAACGATGCCAAAGGTCCTGGAGAGTATCTCGCACGACTTCCTCCAGTCGTCAGAGTCCACGAACAGCCTCCCTCTTGTCTGAGAGATCACGCAGGCAGTGTTGGCGAGCACATGCCTCTTCCTGATGTCGTCCAAGAGCTGATGTTCGAACCTCCTCCGCACAGACTCGCTCTTGAGACCGATCTCGCCGTACCTTACGAGCAGCGTTGGCATCGGCTCTGCCATGCCCATCTCCTCCATTAAATGTTTCACAGGAGGGCGTAGCGTCATGCAAAGTCTAAATTAGGTGTTCGGCATTCGGTAATTCTAGAAACCCAAGAGGGGTAAATTGAACACAAATCGAAAGACAAAGGTTTCTTTGAAAAGAGTGTGTGAGCCCCCCGGACCAAAGGCAAAAGCTTGGGTGAAGCGCGACAACGCGGTTCTGTCTCCGTACAACCGGCCCTACTACTACCCGATGGTGGTCGAGAAGGGCCACGGCTGCATAGTCGAGGACGTGGACGGGAACGAGTATATCGACTTCAACAGCGGGCTCGGGGCGATGAATGTAGGGCACTGCCACCCGGAGGTGGTCAAGGCCATATGCGAGCAGTCGAAGCGTCTGCTGCACTATTCGTACACGGATTTCTACTACCGGTACGCAGTAGAGCTGGGCGAGAAACTCAACAAGATCACGCCCGGCAGCTTCCAGAAGAAGGTCTTCCTGAGCGGAAGCGGTGCCGAGAGCATCGAGGCGTTCGCGAAGGTCGCCAGATGGCATAGCAAGAGGCCGATGTTCCTCGCCTTTACGGGCGGGTTCCACGGGAGATCGATGGGCGCTCTGAGCTTCACGGCAAGCTCCATCGGTCAGAAGGCCAGGTACTTCCCGACTATGCCGGGCGTGGAGCATGTGCCGTATGCGTATTGCTACAGGTGCCCATACAAGATGACCTTCCCCGAGTGCGACTATTGGTGCGTGGATTTCATCGATGATTGGGTTCTGAAGAAGTTCCTGCCGCCTCAGGAGGTCGCCGCATCCTTGATCGAACCCATACAGGGCGAGGGCGGATACATCGTCCCGCCGAAGGATTACCACAGACGACTGAAGAAGCTCATGGACAAGTACGGCATCCTCTACGCCGTGGACGAGGTCCAGTCAGGCATGGGCAGGACCGGCAAGTGGTGCGCAATTGAGCACTTCGGAGTCATACCCGACATAGTCTGCATGTCCAAGGCGCTCGGAGGAGGCATATCTCTGGGCGCGACGATAGGGCGCGCGGAGATCTATGATTGGTCCGCTGGCTCGCACTGCACGACGCTGGGCGGAACCCCAGTGGCATGTGAGGCCTCCCTAGCCACGATGCGCGTGATCGAGAAGGAGAAGCTCCGCGAGAACGCGACGAAGCAGGGTGAATATGTGCTCAAGCGGCTCCGGGAATGGGTCGACAAGTACGAGATCGTCGGCGATGTCAGAGGCAAAGGCCTCATGATAGGCGTTGAGATCATCAAGGATAAGAAGTCCAAGGAGAAGGACGGAGACGCTGCCCACGACATCATACACCACGCCTGGAAGAAGGGCGTGGTCGCGATAGGCGCTGGTGAGAACTGCTTCAGGATCGCGCCTCCGCTGGTCATCACGAGAGACCTCTTGGACGCCGGCCTCGACGCGCTCGAGGAGTCCATCAAGGAGGTAATGAAGGCCAAGTGATCAGGCCGTTCACGGGACGGCTCTGGCAAAACCTTTTCATTGTCATTTGTTCCGAGGTTTGGAGGGAGATAACATGGTGAAATCATACAAGCTGAAGGGTCCCAAGATCGTGGTGGAGCCGCCAGGACCCAAGTCTAGGAAGGCATTGGCTCGAAAGGAGAAGTACATCACTAACGGCATCAGAATTGGCCTGCCGGCCGAGCTGGACGTGGCTTAGGGGCCGTTCATGAGAGATGTCGACGGGAACGTCTACCTAGACTTCACCTCCGGTATCGGAGTCCACAACTGCGGGCACAGGCCTGCGGCGATGGTCAAGGCGTGCCAAGACCAGTTGGACAAGTTCATACACATATGCTTCATGGTCTCTCCGTACGAGAGCTACCTGAGGCTCGCCGAGGAGATGGCGAAGATATGCCCGGGAAACCTGCAGAAGAGCATATTCCTGAACAGCGGGTCCGAGGCGATTGAGAACGCAGTGAAGATCGCCAGGGCGTACACGAAGAAGAAGTGGATCATGTCGTACAAGACCTCGTTCCACGGAAGGACTTTCCTGGACATCTCCCTGACTGGCAAGGAGAAGCCGTACAGGGAAGGCTTCGGCCCACTGGTTCCGTACATCCAGCACGTGGATTTCGCATACTGCTACAGATGCCCGTTGTGCCTTGAGTACCCATCTTGCACCCTGGCATGTGCCGACACCATCAGGACGGTCATGGAGACGTCCCCGCTCCAGGGCGATGTGTGTTGCCTGGTCGGAGAACCCATCCAGGGCGAGGGCGGATTCATCAACCCACCGCCGGGCTACTGGGAGAAGATGAGGAAGATCTTCGACGACAACGGTGTTGTGTTCATCGACGACGAGGTCCAGACGGGCTTCGGCAGGACTGGCAAGATGTTCGGCATAGAGCACTGGAAGTGCGATCCGGACATGCTCATATCCGGTAAGGGCCTGTCACTGGGCATGCCCCTGGGAGGCGTCACGGGCAAGGATGAGATCATGTCCGCACCCGGACCCGCGAGCCTTGGCGGAACCTTCGGCGGCAACCCGGTCTGCTGCGCTGGAGCGCTTGAGTCCATCAAGCTGACCAATAAGGCCATGCCCAACACGAAGATGATCAACAAGGTCGAGTTGAAGCGCCTCAAGGAGTGGAAGCAGGACATAGAGGTCGTGGGCGATGTCCGCGGCCTCGGCGCAATGATTGGTCTTGAACTCGTTAGGACAAAGAAGGGCAAGGAGCCGGTGCCCGAGCTCACCAGGAACATCCAGCTGAACTGCTTCAAGAAGGGCCTGTATATCTTGACGGCCGGTCAGTTCGGCAATGTCATCAGGCTGCACCCGCCGTTGGTCATCAAGCAGAACCTTCTCGAGAAGGGCCTGGACATACTCGAGTCAGCTATCAAGGAAGAGGCCAAGAAAGCCGGTATGACGTAGAACAGCATATCATTGAAACCCCTTAATCCCATTTTGACTTCTTCTTACGTCAGAATCGCTGCAACCCAGCATATTCTCTCTCGTCAAGTTCGATAATGGCCACATGTCATCTCGTAGGCGGACCTGCTTCCGCCCATCTCTGGATGACTATCGATGAGCAGATGCTCACGATCAGCTCTATCCATCTGATCGTTCGCCTCGGGGGGAGCTTCCCGGCAATCGGGTTGGACAGTTCGAACCAGCCAATGAGCTCCTTGTTGGGACCGTACATCCAGAAGTCAAGGTAATCTCCCTCGTGGAAGTCATCTAGTGATTCCCTCACGACCGTCAACTGATATGGACGGTTGAACAGAGTCTTCTCCTCTTCGGGGAGGCCCTCGACTGGGTTCAACTCTGACAGTCTTCCCGTCTTGATGTTGGGGTACCTGTCCTGGTTCACCATATCCTCATATGTATACCTCAGTTTCCTGAAACCGTCGATGATGTCCGGCCTGTAGCCGAGCAGGATTTCGTACTTGTAGATGTCGGATGTCCTGCTTTTCAGGCCGACGCCCACCTCTCTGAAATCGAAGTGTCTGAAGATCAACTTCGCCGCCTGTTCTAGAACGGCATTGAGGGAGTACCTCTTGTCCATGGCCATCTCGGCCAGTGAGACTATGTTGTCGATGATCTTCTCATCGGCGTCTCTCGGAATAGGGGAGTAGTTGTCCTCGATGAACGCCCGATGCTTGCGGTCAATCGCATCTCTCTTACCAGGAATCATGGTGCATCACGTTTTCAACGGGCTCTGCCTTGTGAATCTGAAGACCCGTATTTTGAACTTGTTGTCGTAGCTTGTCAGAAGGCAGACTGCACCTATGTCGACTGGAGATGCGTCGCGGTGTAGACGGCTCAACCTAACAAGGAAGGCAACATCTCTATTCTCCCCCCCAGCGTTGCTCTGTCCTCGAGATGACCCGTAAATGAAACCGACTGACGATCTGATGAACGAACACAGAGTAATCGAGAGGATGCTTGGGATCGTGTCAGTTGCCTGTGACAGAGTGGAGGATGGGCAGGAATTGGAGCGTGAGCTGTTTGTGGGTGCGGTTGACTTCTTCAAGAACTTCGCAGACAAGTGCCATCACAGCAAGGAGGAGAAGCAGCTTTTTGAGAAGATGCAGGCGAGAGGTGTGTCGGGAGAGGTTGGCCCAATCTCGGTGATGCTGAGAGAGCACCAGGGCGGAAGGGCACATGTGAAGAAGATAACTGAGCTCTCGGGGCAGAAATTGACAAAGAAGACAATGGATGAATTGACCAAAGCAAGCAGGTCATACGTCGACCTTCTGTCCAAGCACATCCAGAAGGAGGACAATATCCTCTACCCTCTTGCCAATCAGATACTCACTGAGGAGGACCAGGAGGAGCTTGAGCGCGGATTCGAGGAGGTAGAGGAGAAGGTCATGGGCCCGGGCGTGCACGAGAAGTACCACCACATGATCGAGGAGTGGGAGAAGAGGTATCATTGAGAGTCTGGCAGTACGGCCATCTCCTCCTCGAAACAGTTCTCAGGAAGCTTTTCGATTTTTCCGTGCGGGATTCGCACCTTGTATTGGCCAGGCTTGTCTTCTTTTTCGCGGCCTCTGAGAAGTAGACAGCCAGAGATGCGTCTTCACTATCCTCAGCTGAATCGTAGCCGGCAAAGGTCCGACCACAATCTATATTACAAGGAAGCACATTCGGGCGAACAAGGCCACGATTCACTGACGTATCTGCGGATTTAGGCCAACAAAGCTGAACATCTTCCGAATGGAACGATAGAATGAAGAATGGAATGGGGGCAGTGGAGAGATTTCTTATGATTTCATTCCATCCCCTGCACATGCCTGCCATCCGGGTTCAGCATGGGGAAAGTGCAAGCCTTTTCGAGCAGATGCCAGGTCCTCTGGCCAAGTTACATCGTAGATTAGCGGAGGAGAACGGATAGCATGGCACTCTTGTCTGAAGTGAAGAAAGACTACGGAAAACTGAAGAACTACGTGAACGGGGAGTGGATAGACTCTACCTCTGGCAAGTTCATTGACATTGAGAACCCGACCACGGGGGAGATCATAGGCCAGGTTCCTATGTCCAGCGTCGATGAGACCAAAGCCGCCATCGACGCGGCTGACGAGGCATGGTGGGCGTGGAGAGAGACCCCTCCGATAACGAGGGCCAGGGTGTTCTTCAAGCTCAAGGAAATAATGGAACAGCATTTCGAGAACATCGCGCGGATAATGGTGCAGGAGCAGGGCAAGACGATCGACGAGGCGCGAGGCGAGACAAGGCGGACGATCGAAAACGTCGAGACTGCCGCTGGGATTCCATCGCTCATGATGGGATACAGTCTTGAGGATGGCGGAGCTGAGGGCATCGACGAGGAAGCCGTGACATCTCCTCTGGGCGTCTTCGGAGCAGTATGCCCGTTCAACTTCCCCGCAATGATACCATATTGGTTCTGGCCATACGCTGTTGCCACGGGCAACACCTATATCATCAAGCCTTCGAGCCAAGTGCCAGTGACCCAGAACTACTTGACAAAGCTGGTCGAGCAGGCGGGGTTCCCACCCGGGGTGCTCAACATCGTGAATGGCAGTCATGAGGTATCCGACACGCTCATGGAGCACCCGAAGGTGAAGGGGATATCCTTTGTTGGCTCCACGCCGGTTGCGAAGTACATCTACAAGAAGTCGGCTGAGAACGGGAAGAGGGTTCAAGCTCAGGGCGGGGCCAAGAACTCCCTCGTGGTCATGCCGGACGCGGTCCTCGACAGGACTGTTTCGAACATGCTCGCGTCCTTCTACGGATGCGCTGGCCAGAGATGCCTCGCGGGCTCGAACCTGGTGGCAATAGGCGACGTGGCCGAGCCGCTCCTTAAGAAGTGGGTTGAGACATCGAAAAAAATGAAGATGGGCTATGGTATGGACGAGAGCGTGAACATGGGGCCGGTAATCTCCGCCAAGGCCAAGAAGAAGGTCATCGATTACATCGACGGAGCAGAGGCAGATGGTGCCAAGATCCTGCTGGACGGCAGAAATGCAAAGGTGCCTGGCTACGAGAAGGGCCACTTCGTCGGCCCGACGGTCATCGACGATGTCGCACCCGACATGAAGATTGCCCAGGAAGAGATTTTCGGACCGGTCGTGAGCTTCATGAGGATGAAGGACATGGACGAGGCACTCGACTTCATTCACTCGAGCCCATTCGGAAACGCCGCATCGATATACACACAGAGCGGCAAGTGGGCCCGCGAGTTCCGATACAGATGTCAGTGCGGGAACATCGGCATCAACGTCGGCGTAGTTGCGGCGATGGCCTACTTCCCGTTCGCGGGGTACAAGGGCTCGTTCTATGGGGACCTTCACGGTCAGGGTCAGGACGCCATAAAGTTCTTTACGGACAGAAAGGTTGTCATCACTCGGTGGTTCTGATGGTTGAGTGTGATTTCCCGGAGTGCAATACGTTCGGTTCGGTGATTAGGTTCGCTCTCGAGCTGGAGAAAGGCGCCTCAGGAGTATACGAGGACCTGGCCAAGGAACCTCGTGCGGCACCTGCTGCGGAGATGTTCAACGCCCTTGCAGCAGCCCATAAGAAGCGGGGGGAATTGCTTGAGTTCACGAGGCAGCAGAAGCTCAACGAGATGATTCTCGAACCCATCCAGGACTTGAATGGCAAGGACTACCTGATTGATACAAGGACACCGAAGGGCGTCGATGTCAAGACCGCGGCGAAGTTCGCGGGGAAGATCGAGGAGACTTCAGCCAGGTTCTACCTCGATGCCGCCAAGATCGCGAAGATGCTCATGGCCGAGGCCGCAAGGGTCATGGACAAGCTAGGAAAGGAGAGTCAGGCGAACAAAGCCAAGCTGGATGCGCTCTGAGACCGGACCTTTGAAAACCTCTTCCTCCAACCCATTTCTTCGTTTTTCCGAGCGTCGTGAATCTGTCCATGCCGATCGATGGTCCTTTCGGTGGATTCTCTAATCACTCTCTGGTGAAGATGTCGCCGTAGAGCTTGCTCGAGGCGAGTGCGCCGCCGATGATCAGGACTGCAGGTATGATGAACACCCAGAGGTCTAGAGCCCAGTGCGTCCCGATGAGCGAATTGGAGAGGAACATGCCGCCCTGGTGGAACGGGGAGAGGACCGCTACCCAAGCGTAGTCATGGTACAGAGCGTCCCAGCTCGTTGTCTTCTGCCACTGGTCGAGCACGAACGACAGCCATTCGAAGACGGTCAGAGTGCCGAGCAGCGAGAAGTAGAGGAACATCCTTGAAATGACGCTGGGCTTCAGCACCATCTTCTTCGCAACGATGTAAATCAAGGCCGAACCGTACGCGGCGCTGACCATGGTGACCGCTGCCATCAGGTATGAGATGAGTGTGATTTTCAGCACATCTGCAGTCGACTGTTCGAATTGCGAAAGGCCGATAAACACCACTGGGAATATGAAGAGCGGGGCGATTACCAGCGGGTAGAGGATTTTCGAGAAGATCATTGTGGTGACCGAGATAGGTCCGAAGAACAGCACTTTGACTGTTCCCTTTGTGATCTCGTGCGTGAACCCCTTTGCGAACAACCCACCTACAAAGATGACCGAAGCCAGTAGCGCAATCCCGTAGGAATATGTCAGCAGGTTGAACGAGATGTCCACATCAAATGGGGTGCTGGTCCAGGAGATCATGCTGAAGCTCATGCCGGGAGGTGTTGCGATCGTCGTTCCTTCTGTCCTGCCGTAGTTGCCAGAACCGTCCCTGACAATCAAAGTCACCTCATACGGCCCGAATTCGTTGGCCGTGAACGAGACAGTGTCTCCGTTGAATGTGGTCATGGTGTTGTTGTGCTTCACGAACCAGGTGGTGGAGGAAATACCCTGATTGTCGGTCGAGTCTCTAGATGAGAGCTGGATAGTGTCGCCAATTTGAACGTTCTGTGGAATGTCCGCCCTAGCCTGAGGCTGTTCAGTGTCCCCGCCCATGCTAAGGACATTGACCGATGCCCATTGCTGGGCGGTGTTTCCCGCGGCGTCTCGAACCACGAGTCTAATGCTGAAGGGGTGGTCGAAGGAACTAACGTAGTTGAATGAATATGATTGGTTCTCACCGTAGAGTATCGTTTCTCTCACGTCCTCAATGATCCATGTCCAGTTCACGACCCCTACGTTGTCAGTGGCGATTGAACCGTTGAGATCAACTGGTGCCCCTATGTTGGCATCGAACGGTGGAGCGCCAGGTATGTTTGGGTCCTCAGTATCGGTCGATCCCGTTGCATGCGCGACCTCGATTCTGACGGAAGTCTTGCCGAAGTTCCACTCGTCATCCACAACTGTCACACCCACATCGTAGGAACCCACTGCGTAGAATGTGAGATGGATTATCTGTCCGTAGAGGTCCACATCGCGGGCTCCGTCGGTTGTATTCCAGACGTAGTACACGATTCTACCATTGTCAGTCGACGTAGACGCATCTAGAGTGATGCTCGTCCCCACAACGATGGACCTGCTTGGAGTGACGGTGGCGTTCGCGGTAGGCGGGTCTACCCCTGAGGCGCCAGGAATCCCTTCGCTCTTGCCATCACCACCTTGATCGAAACTGAACTGCATTGCCTGCTTCATCGAGAAGCTCATAATGGAGAAAACAACTGCAAGGAAAATGAACAGTATCACTGCGCTGACAAGTCCGTGCTTCGCCATCGTCCTGATGTCCTTCTCGAAGATGATGAACGCTCGGCGCATTGTAGCCAAGGGTTTTGGCTTCTTGACCTTGAGCTCCGGGAATTCCTTCGATTCCGCGACGATGTCAGTCGGAGGTGGAGGCAATTCGTCGTCGCTCGGGGGAGCTGGAGGTTCTGGCACCATTTCGTCGTCGTTCATGCTACATCACCCCTTGCAGTTCGCTCGAAGACTTCCTCCATCGTTCCCATGCTCTTCATCTCGAAGATGTCGATTCCCTCTTGAACTAGGATCTTGGCGACTTGGGGGGCATCCTGTCGTCTCTGGAGAGTCAGCGCGACGTCGCCTTCGATTATCTTTATGGACGTCAGCCTGAGGCTCCTGTTGAGCATCTCCTTGGCCTTCTGCGGGTCCGAGACCCTCAGCAAGTAGGCGGGCGCTAGGTACTTGTCCTTCAGCTCTTCTGCGGTTCCCACGGCAGTAAGCTTCCCGTGGTTTATGAACGCGAACTTGTCGACTATGTACTCTGCCTCGATCAGGTTGTGGGATGTGTAGAAGATCGTGTTGCCGCCCTTGACGGTCTTCTTGAAATGCTCTCTCAGCTTCCGCCTGTGGATGATGTCGATACCCTCGAAGGGTTCGTCTAGGAACGCCAGCGGAGCATCGGTCATGAGGACTCTGGCCAAGGAGACCCTCTGACGCTGTCCCTGCGATAGAAAGGCGATCTTCTGATCTATGAAGCCACGGAGGTCCGCAAGGTCCGCAGCACCGTTGAGGGCCGAGAGCCTGTCTGACCTGCGCATCAGCATGAGCTTCCCGAACATGTCGAGGTATCTCCTCGGGGTCATCTCCTCGTAGAACCGAGTCTCCTCCGATAGGATTGCGATATTGTCCCTCACCTGGACAGGATGCTTGCGCACATCGATACCGAGGACGGTCGCGTCGCCCTGCGTAGCGGGCGTGAGGCCGCACAGGACCCGAATGCATGTAGTCTTGCCAGCACCGTTCGGGCCGAAGAAACCGAAGATCTCTCCTCTGCCTACCTTGATAGTGACATCATCGAGCGCTCGTATCGCACTGAAGTCCTTGAATAGTCCATTGGCTTCGATCAAATGAACGCACCGGCGTTTGACTAGGTTGGCCGGGGTTCATATATCCCCGAGAAGTGGATATCATGATTGATAATGCTTCCTGGCTGTGTCGGAAGACCGTGCTCCCCAGCCGGATCACTTCTTCTTGACCGGCATCATGATTTTCGCATATATGATCGTCTCGCTCTTGACGACCTCTGGCTTCTTGCTGTAGACCTCCATAGGGCAGGCCGCAACAGTGTATCCTTTCTCATTGATCCAGGCCTCCAACCTGCTGTATGAGTTCTGATACTCGCTTGAAGGCCCCTTGTGCGAGTAGCTGGCTACTTTCATCGCCGGCAGTTTCTTGATCTTGATGTCGCCGCTTGGCTTCCCCTTCCCGTAGATCGGGATCGCGATGCTTGCCTTGCATTCCTCTGGAGGGGTCTCCTTGGGAATGCTATGATAGATTCCCATCGGATGGAACCCCGGCATGACCTTGTTCTCTTTTGCCCAGCCGTAGAGTTGGCCGAAGTACCTATCGAAGGGTATGTTGCTGTAGCTCCCGACATGCTCGATGTATGCTATCGTCATCGGTTTCCTCGATTCAAGCTTTACACTCGCCATCATAGCACCTGAACGGTGAACGTCAATCTAACGTATTTCAAGTCTTTGTGCAGTAAGCCGTCTGCATTCTTGAATGACAAGTTCTATCTCAATCGGAGGATTGTTGCACCGAGACACCGACTATCTCGTCGCTCGCACCTTATCAGATATGTAATGTGATGTGAGCTCTTCACTGCAGAATCTAAGGCTTGACGCATGAACGACCATTGCCGATGATAGTCGGATGTCGAAGTCGCATCACACCACGTTCTTATACATGTTCTTTCTTGTCGCCTTTCCTGGATAGATCCCAATGCAACTATGGTGGGTGATGCTCTGCCGTTCGTTGATGAACATGGCTACATGAACATATTTGGCAAGTTGCTGAAGAACGTGGGGAACGTGTGTCTCATCGGCGAGTCAGGCTGTGGAAAAACCCAGCTAGTGCATGACTACTGCGCGAAGAACGACGTACTTCTACTGGAGACAAGTCTGACAGCCGACACATCGAGGTTACAGCTCGTCGCCAAGAGTTCCTCTAGTCCAGGCATAATTCTGCAGTGGCTCGAAACCGATCCTCTGCAGACTAGGGATGAACGAGGTAGGCCATACGAGGCAATCATGTGCTACCTCGACGGTTTCAACTACGCTGCGCCGAGCATCACGGCATTGCTCGAGTCGTTGGCAGACTTCAGAGGAATGCTGAGGATACCAGAAACTGGCAAAGTTTACTTCAGATCTGATAAGCATCTGCTTGTGATCTCGATGAACCCGGCTGAGAAGAACAGTTACTCGGGCACTTTCCACGGGAATACCGCTTTGCGTCGTCGGTTCGAAACGATTAGAATAAGATGGCTCGCACCTGCTACGGAGATTTCGTTGTTGATGCAACGGACAGGTGTGGCCTACGGTTTCGCCCGAGCCCTTGTGGAGTTCGCCAGCAGAACTAGGGATGCTTACGCCAAAGGTGAGTTGTCCGCAACAATAACTACGGGCAACCTTCTCAACTATTCGACCTTGTACAACGACGAGGTTGATGAGAACAGTATAGTGATGTTGGCCGCAAACCTGTTTCGGGAAGATGAGGCAGATAGAGTTACGGACTTCTGGCATGCCTCATTCAAACCGCAGTCTTTCGGTCGTCTACCCTGATGTTGCACCGAGCCAAACCTCAGCGGCGCTGCCGAACTAGCGGGACTCGCCCATTGAAACCTCGGAATGCATTTCTGCAGGTGCGAAACTCGGGCATCTTGATGCTCATCTGGATTTGAGGATTCTAGCTCCATCCCTCAATCACTGGCAAGTTCCGGGCCGACACCCGGGCCCTCGCACATTTCGACTTATGAGCGCGAGTCAATGTTCGAATCTCCATTCGATCTGGTTTGCAGGGAGCCGAATCTGTGCCCATCCTAAGGTCACATTCCGAGCTTGTCGAGGGCGTCCTTGGTCGGGACTCCATCGCTCGTCCAGCCCCAGAGCTTGTAGTACTCTTCAAGCTCCTTGTCGAAGTCGGCCTTGTTCACCACTGCTCCTTTGGAGGGCCCGTCGTCTATCGGGAGCGTGAACAGTCTCTCAGGCAGAGTGTCGTCCTTCTTGCCCAATCCCTCCCTGAGGTTGAAAAGACGTTCCATGGTCCACGATCTCGCACCGACCTTCCTGAGCTCGTCCACGTTGTATCCGAAGCCCGTGGCTGCGTTAACGAGCGTGACCATCTCGTCCCAAGAGTTGGCGAACGCATTCCGTGCTCCGAACTTACACAGAATCATGCAGTCGTACAAGGTGAACAGTTCCTGCAGGTCCTTCAGAACGGGTGATTTGCCCTTCACCGTGAACCTGTCGAGCTTCCCCTGGAACAGCTCGGGGACGTACATGGTCGCTCTAAGGTGGCACGCGCCCCTTGTAGATGTTGCGAACGCCAGGGCCATGCCCTGGATCCCTCTCGGGTCATAGCCAGGGAACTCCATTCCCTTCACATTCATAGCGTACTTCCCGGCCTCAGGACCGTATTTCGCAGCAAGCCGCCTCGAACCCTCGCCTATGAGCTTGCCAAAGCCCTCCCTCTTGCCGGTCATCTCGACGAGCTTCACCATGGCCGCGTGGTCGCCCCACTTGAGCTTGAGCCCGCCCGTGTCCTTCTCGGTGATGATTCCCATCTCGAACAGTTCGTACGCGCACGCTATTGTGTCCGCGCACGATATGGTGTCCATGCCATATTTGTTGCAGAGGCTGTTCGCCATCATGATCGATTCAATGTTCGAGTTGCCGAGGTTGGAGCCGAACATGGCAAGAGTCTCATACTCAGGACCTTCCGTCTCCACCTTGTACTCCTTGTCGGCCTTGGTCATGTTCCCACAGTGGAGCGGGCATCTGGCGCAGGCCGTATCCTTGGTCTTGTAGTTGTTCACCAGGGTATCCCCGCCGATCTTCTCGTACTCGGGGAAGTTGCCTGTCTGGAAGTTGCGAGTCGGGATCGTTCCGGCCTTGCCAGTGATTCCCACGACCATGGATGTGCCGTACTTCGCGAACGCCTGTGACTTCTCCTTCACGGTCGCAGTCGCGGTTTTGAAAGTCTCCTTGAGCTTCTCCGCGTCCGCCTGAGGGACCTCTTTCGTCCCGTGGACGACGACGGCTTTCAGGTTCTTGGAGCCCATCACCGCTCCGACACCGCCTCTCCCCGCAGCCCTGTGATGGTCGTTCATTATTGCGGCGTACCTGATGAACTTCTCTCCCGCGGGACCGATGACGGCCGCCCTGGCCTTATCGTGCCTTTTCTGCAGGTCGTCGATGGTCTCGAAGACGTCCTTGCCCCAGATGTCAGATGCGTCCTTGAGCTCACCTCCCTTGTCTGTGATAAGGAGATAGACTGGTATGGGCGACTTCCCCCTGAACACGATGCCGTCGTAGCCAGTTTTCCTGAACATCGGCCCCCAGTGACCACCCGAGTGAGCGGAAAGGATCGCCCCGGTCAGCGGAGATTTCGTCGTGACATTGTAGAATGCCGTGAAGGACCCGTATGTGCCCGTGTAAGGTCCAGCCATGAATATGAGCCGGTTCTCTGGGTCGAACGCGTCGATCCTGGGTTTGTTCTCTTCGTACAGGATCTTTGCGGCCAGTCCCCTGCCGCCCAGGTACTTGTGTGCGTCCTCTTCCGAAACCTCTTGGTCCGCGAACTTCCCACTTGTGAGATCGACCCTCAGTAGCTTCATGATACAAAGCCCCCATCTTTGGCCGTCGAACGAATTGCTATAGAATATAAAAGGATTTGGGGCATTTCAATTTTGTTTGGTGATTGTTCGCACCGAATTCATCAAAAGTGATGATTGTTCGAACGTCTGTACAAACACACTCATTTAATACGCAGGATTTGTTCACACGCGTATGGTCTTTGACGGTCTGAGCGTCGAGTCCATCATCATCGTGGCAATACTCATCGCCACCGTGGCGTTCTTCTACTCCAACCTGGGCCTTGGAGGCGGCCAGCTCTACGTGCCGATCATGCTCGTGTTCTTCGTCAGCCTTTCCATGAAGGAGATCGTCCCGCTCTCCCTGACATTCGCTTTCGTCACGATGCTCAGTTCGACATACGCCCACAGCAAGAAGCACCTGGTGGACTTCAGGTTGGGACTGCTGCTTGCGGCTGCTGGTCTCATTGGGGTGGTCGCAGGTGTCTTCTTCACCTTGGGAGTCGACGAGTGGGTCGTCAAGGCAGGGTTCGCGACACTGCTCGTCGTCGTCGCAACGAAGATGATCTACGATATATACATGGCGAAGAAGGATAACATGATCAGCCCAACGAGCTTCACCTTTAGGCGCAAGCTGGCAGGGATAGGTGTGAGCATCCTCACAGGATTCTTGATTGGGAGCTTCGGGATCGGAGGCGGAGTGGTCAGCGTCCCGCTCATCATCTATGTCTTCAAGTTCGAGCCGAGGAAGGCGATTGGGACATCAGCACTTCTGGGCGCTATCCTCACTCCAGCCGCATTCATCGCATATGTTATCAGTGCCGAGGAGGGGGTAGTCATCCAATACCAGTTGGCCTTGGTTCTTGCTCCCATCGTCTTCATAATGGCGATCATAGGGTCGACATGGGGACTGCAGAAGCTAGAGACACCTGTGGTGAAGACGATCTTCACATGCGGCGCTTACCTCGCGGCTACGTGGATGATTTACAGCCTATTGTTTCAATGAGCGGTCGGTCCTACTCTCTCATCCCGAACCGGTCGAGTATGAACGCGTACATGAACGCGAACCATTTCAGGTAGTCGTACCTTCCAGATGCGCCTGCATGTCCTTCCACGATCCCTGTCTTGAGCAGCAGGATATTGTCGTCGGTCTTTAGCGCCCTCAGCTTCGCCGCCCATTTAGCAGGCTCCCAGTAGGGCACCCGAGTGTCGTTCAGGCTGGAAGTGATCAGCATGTTGGGATATGCCTTCGCCGCCACATTGTCGTAGGGCGAGTATTCCTTAATGTTGTGGTAGTGTTCCTTGATCGCAGGGTTCCCCCACTCCTCGAATTCGCCGACAGTCATCGGTATTGTCGGATCGAGCATGGTGGTCACGCCATCGACGAACGGTACCTCCGCCACGACGACTTTGAACAGGTCCGGGCGCATGTTGGTGATCGCACCCATGAGCAGCCCTCCCGCGCTCCTCCCTCTTACCACCAGTCGGTCGCTTGAAGTGTACCCGTCCACGATCAGGTGTTCCGCGCACGCGATGAAGTCCGTGAAGGAGTTGATCTTCATGAGCATCCGGCCGTCAGCGTGCCAACCCCTGCCCATATCCCCGCCCCCGCGTATGTGCGCGTTGGCACAGACGAATCCGCGTGAGAGCAGGCTCACCAGCATCGTGTTGAACCTTGGACCGGCCCATTCGAAAGTGCCGTATGCCCCGTATCCATAGAGGTAGGCCGGGTTCTTCCCGTTCTTCTTGAGCTCCTTGTGGCGGACGAGCGAGATCGGTATCCTGATGCCGTCCTTCGCTGTCGCGAAAACCATTTCCTGTACATAGTCAGTCGGGTCGTATCCATTGATTTCATCTTGTTTCATCAGCTCGAGTGTTCTGGTCTTGAGATCATATTCATATACACTCGTGGGAGTGACCAACGACCAGTATTTGAACCGGAATCTGTTCGATTTCGGGTCTGCGTTCTCCATCGGCATCACGAAGTAGACTGACTCTGGAAAGTTGATCAGGTGCGAGTCCTTGTCCTTGAGGTCGTAGACTCGTATCCTTCCCTGGGCGTTCTCCCTCTCGAACACGACAAGGTGGTCCTTGAAAGCCTCGACCCACGGGTGCGGGTCGCTGACATCGATAGCGACCGTTTTCCTGTGAGGTACCAGCTCCTTCCAGTTCTTGGCGGTCGGATCCGATGTCGGTGCTTCCATGATCTTGAAGTTGATGGCGTTCTCATTGGTCACAATAAAGAACCGGTCGTCGTGGTGCACGGCGAAGTATTCCATCCCGTGCTTCCTCGGACGCATGAGCGTGAACGGGTCTGTTGGCCTGTCAGAACGGACATAATGTACCTCGGAGGTGGTCGCGCTCTCGACCGTGATCAGGATGTAGGTTCTCGATCTGGTCTTCGCGATATCCATGTAGTAGAATCCTGCATCCTTCTCGTGATAGACCTCCACATCGTGCTTTGGGTCCATGCCTAGGACATGCCTGAAAACCTTGTACGGCCTGTACTCATTGTCCATCACCGAATAGAAGATGGTTCTGTCGTCGCTGGCCCATTCCGCGCTCGAGGTCTCGACGATCTGATCCTTGAGGAGTCGTCCCGTTCTGAGGTCCTTGACGTAGAGCGTGTTCTTCTCAGAGCCGTTCGTGTCGGCAAGAAACATCATCAGGTTGTGATCAGGACTCATTTTCACGAGGTTGACTCTGAAGAAAACGTTCCCGTTGGCGACCAGATTCTCGTCGAGGATAATCTCCTCGTCTGCATCGAGAGATCCTTTCTTCCTGCAGTGAATTGGATACTGCTTGCCGGCTTCCGTTCGCGTGTAATAGTAGTAATCATCGATCCTCTCAGGAACCGAACAGTCTGTCTCCTTGGTCCTGCTCTTCATCTCCTCGAAGAGCTTCTTCTGCAAAGCCTCTGTGTGCTTCATGAAGTCGAGTGCGTAGCGGTTCTCAGCCTCGATGTACTCGATCACTCCTGGATTGCCCCTGTCCCGGATCCAGTGGTAGTCGTCTGTCCGTACATCGCTGTGCGCCTCAAGCTTCTTGGGGACTTTTCTGGCCACGGGCGGCCGAAGTGTCTCATCTCTGCTCATCGCTCATCGACATTGTCGCACGACTAATAAAGAAAGCGTTGATAGTCTCCTTCTTTGGCGACTTCCTGAGGTCCTTGTTCGCTTTCAGCTCCGCTCCCATGGCCGTGCCATCATCTATTCCCGTTCCTGGGAAATCCTCATCCGAACGAAGCCTCTGGAAAAGCGCGGACCACCTATGAGCATCCGTCTTGTCGAAGCCAACCCAGTGGTCTCCGAAATACATGTAAACATTGATATCCGGAATTGAGCATGGTCTAGAATCAGTCCATGTGAGCCGGTGAGCTAGGTGGATGGTCAGACCGAGAAGAGATCGGCCCTTGTCGTGGCCATGTTGAGCTCGTTCTTCGCACCCTTCATGGCGTCTTCAATCAATGTGGCGTTGCCTTCGATCGCGGACGAATTCGAGATGGACGCCGTTCTGCTGACCTGGGTGGCTACATCGTACCTTCTCTCGGCCGCTGTTTTCATGGTTCCCTTCGGAAAGCTGGCCGACATCCACGGTCGAAAGAGGGTGTTTATTCTCGGGATGTGGGTTGTCGGAATCGCCAGCGTCCTATGTGCCATCGCGCCGTCCTCATGGATTCTCATCGGAGCTCGCATCTTTCAGGGCCTCGGAAGCGCCATGGTTTTCGGGACCTCAATCGCCCTCCTCACATCGGTCTACCCTCCTCAAGAGAGAGGAAAGGTATTGGGGCTCACCGTCGCGGTGACATATGTGGGACTGTCTGTTGGCCCGTCTTTCGGAGGGTTCCTGACTGGCATTCTCGGATGGAGGAGCATATTCGTGTTCATACTCCCGTTCGCGGCGACTGTGATAATCGTGGCCTCCAGGCGACTGAAAGGGGAGTGGGCGGACGCAAAGGGTGAGGCCTTTGATTTTGGAGGGTCCGTCATTTACGCGTTATCACTCACGGGAGTGATACTCGGATTCTCCTTTCTTCCGGACCTTCTTGGCGTGACCATTTCCTTGGCAGGGGTCGCTGGCATGGGTGTGTTTGTGTACTGGGAGTCTCGGTTCCAGAACCCGGTCCTGGACATGGCCCTCTTCAGGCGCAACAAGGCTTTCGCTTTCTCCAACATGGCAGCCCTGATAAACTATAGCGCGACCTTTGCGGTCACATTCCTGATGAGCCTGTACCTGCAATATGTGAAGGAACTCACGCCGGAGGAGGCAGGCCTCATACTCGTTGCCCAGCCGGTCGTTATGGCTGCTTTCTCACCGCTGGCGGGAAGGCTCTCCGACATCGTCGAGCCGCAGATCATCTCATCCATCGGCATGGCTATCAGCGCAGTCGGCCTAGTGCTGCTTTCCTTCACGGCAGAGGAAACCTCCCTCTGGGTCATCATCGCTTCGCTCGCTGTCCTCGGGTTCGGTTTTGCTCTCTTCTCGTCCCCGAACATGAACGCGATCATGAGCTCTGTCGAGAAGAAATCCTATGGAGTGGCTTCGTCGACCGTGGGAACCATGAGGTTGGTTGGCCAGGTACTCAGCCTGGGAATAGCCACGCTCTTCATCTCCCTATATATCGGGAGCACGGACCTGACGCACGAGTTGGCGCCAGAGTTCCTCAAGAGCTTCCGGCTTTCATTCACGATCTTCGCTGCCATGTGCTTTGTCGGAGTGTTCGCCTCACTGGCTAGGGGAAAGGTGCGAAGGGATTCTCCCAACGGCCTCTGACTGAGATCTTGGCATAAGGAATGTAGGGTCTTCGCTCAGACGAACTTCACGAGCTTGCTGCTCTTCAGGTCCCTTACGAACCTAAGCGCCATCTCCATGTCCATCGGTGTATACTCTGACGAGACCGCCTTGACGATCTCATGAAGCGATTTCTTCCCGTCCATGAAATTGAGCAGCTCGTACATCTTGTTGCCGGAGTTGTAGTCGCCCTCGTCAAGATGGCGGTACCAGTCATACTCCTTCTCGCTCAGCGTTTCCATGAGTATTTCGAGATTCAGAGTCCCCTTGAACATCCTTTTCGGGACCAGTCTCTTCGCCTCTTTGTCAGCTTTTGTCTTCTTCAGTCTCGATGGAATCTTCATTGCCGCGGTCCTGGCGACGAATTCAGCCGCCTCTGCCAGTTTCGTAAGCTCCTTCCGGCCGTGATTCATGATGTCCCTGCAATGTCGTTCCACAACAGCATCGAGCTCCGGGTCATCGGTCAGCCTGTTCACTGATCTGACAGCCTGCTGTTCGCGCCAGATCACATGCTGCAGCCTGTTGCTGTGGTACTCTGCGGATCTCGCCAGCTCTGAGGGCTTGTTCTTGATCGTGTGTTCTTGGCTCTTCTTGAAAAGCTCCTCTGCAGCAGCGTGGCCTTCCTCAGAGATCCTGCTCAGGCCCTTTGCCACCGTCTTGCTCGCGAACCTGTACGCCGTTGTCCTGTCTGCATTTGCCAGCATGAGCGCAGCCATAGTGGTTATCCATCCGACTCTCTTCAGGCTGTCTTCGCTCACCTTGTCGATCGTGTCCTCGCTCGTGTGGTAGAACAGGTCGGGCCACTGGGTCATGCTTACGCACGGGACCGCTACGGTCGTATCGTCGAACTCCGCGTGGTCGCTGCCGGCGCTGAACGTTGTGCTAGCGTATCGGAAAGTGCTAGCTGAGCCGTGTGCTGTCCCCTTGTCGTACACCGTGATCGATTGCTCTATCAGCGAGAGAACGAAATCGTTCAGGTACGATGGCAACGAGTCAGGCGTACGGGTCAGATTCAGGGTCGATCCGCAGAGCTCCTGGTCCTGACCGACCATGTCGAGGTTAACGCCCGCAACGAACCTGTCATGCGCGTCAGTATGCCGTTCCAGGTAGGCTACGGTGCCGAGTGTTTCCGGGACCCAGAGGAATCTGATTGTTCTCAAGGGCCTGTTGATCTTCCCAGACTCGATAAGACGCATGATCGTCCTCGCAATCTCTAGGAGCGTTCCGCTTCCAGACGCATTGTCGTTTGCGCTGGGTTTTGGATGGCAAAGGTGGGCGATGACGAACACCTCATCCTTCGATTTGGCGGTTCCGGGTATGGTCGCGGTCACAACCTCCTCCCAGCCAGAGAACAGCTTCGCGTCGACACTGGCAAGAAGCTTGACCTTCTTGCCGCTTGAGAGGAACTTGCGAATCTGGGTTCCTTGGCGTCTGGATATCGAGAATCCGAACCTGGTCTTCTTGATCTCCTTTCCCTTGGGCCAGATGCCGTTGTAGGAGTGCGCGTCCGGGAGGTCAAGAGTCTCCCTGACATGTGGTAGTTCGATCGCGATTGAGTCGGTGATCACGCCCGCTGCCCCACGTTTGAAAACCGCTTCCTCATGTACTCTATCTGCTCTGCCGGTCGCGAGGACGATCTTCCCTTTCACGCTCTTGTCTTTGTAGTCCTCAGATCTCATGCCGGATCCAACATCGACGAGCCCGGCTGTGATCCCGTCCTTCGGAGTACCGTTGCTGAAAGTGTGAAGGCTCTGAGGGATGTCCTCGTACCTTGCAAGAAGCCTGTTCTCAGGCTCCAGGATCCTTAGCTCTGCGCGTCTGACTGTCCATCCGACCGGAGAAAGATACGTCCAGTATCGGCACTTGCCATCAGCAACGAACCGTTCAATTCGCGCATCCTTGAGCCCTAGCCCTCTCGCTTCGCTACGAACGTATTCTGCAGCGTCGTGATACATCGTCGACCCCTGGATCCTGTGGAACCTTGAGATCTGGGTGACATACGATCTCGCGATGCTCCCGGAGAGCTCCTCCTTGACTGCCTTGCTGAAATCCATCGACAAACCTGAGATTCTCAAAGGCTCCTATGCATAAGAAGGTTGCCAATATCCGTGGATATGGGTCAGCGTGAACCGGCCGCACATGGGCTTGATCACTTGTCCTTTTCCTCTTCGAACTTGAGCGCTGCAGAGTTGATGCAGTATCTCTGTCCTGTCGGAGCTGGCCCGTCGTCGAACAGGTGTCCGAGGTGACTTCCGCATTTGCTGCACAGTACTTCGGTTCTTCTCATGAATAGACTCAAGTCGAGCTTGAACTCCATCTTCTCTTCGTCTTTGGGTGCGTAGAAGCTAGGCCAGCCGCAGCCTGCATCGAACTTCGTTTCGGATATGAAAAGCTCGTTTCCGCAGGCGGCGCACTTGTAGACCCCTTCCTTCTTGTTGTCCACATACTCACCAGTGAAGGGTCTCTCGGTCGCCTTCTGCCTTAGGACTCTGAATTGGTCTGGAGTCAATGTCTTCTTCCATTCCTCGTCGGTCTTCTTGATCTTGATCATCGTTGCCAAGCCAGCGAGCTATGTAGTTTAATCATTTCCCCGATAGGCTGCGCCCTCGGAACAACTGTAGTCCTGATGGCCAGATCGAGCTCGATCCGATTCGTACGGTCCCAGCCATGATGACTGAGTCGGCCGCTCGGCCCTCAGTTCTTGTTCATCCCGAATTCCTCGTAGCTCAGGATCTCGTCCATCTTCTTCCTGTTGCGCGATCTCGCGACTTTCGCGGTGAGGTCCAGCTTCTCTCTAGTGTATCCGACCGCGAGCATGGCGACGATTCTGAGCTCCTCAGGAACCTTGAGAGCCTTCCTTACCCTATTCTCGTAGAAGCTGCCTATCCAGCATGTGCCCAGACCTTCCGCAGTCGCAGCGATGACCATCTGCTGCATCGCGATCGTCACATCGATCACATTCCATCCAGGAGATTTCTTCTTGTTCCCGCACCCGACTATGACGACAGGTGATTCTGTGAGGAACTTCGCCCATTTCCCGTCCGATAGCGCCTTCCGCCTCTCAGGGTCTTTGACCACGATGAAATGCCACGGCTGTATGTTGGAGGCAGACGGAGCGATCCTTCCCGTCTCAAGTACCTTCATCAGGACATCGTCCGGCACCGGCCGGGAATCATACGCTCTCACTGACCTTCTCCTCTCAATCGCCTCGAAGACTTCCAAATCTAACACACTCCTCAGCAGAGGCGGCAATGAGCAAGGCCGCGCTTCTGCAGATATTGCTGATGATAATCCTCCGCCCGGTAAAACTCCTTTGCGGTCACGATTTCCGTAACGATGCGCTTCTTATTGAACCGGTCCGAGCTCTGGAGTTTGTCCCGGGAGGCTATGGCGGCTGTCTTCTGCTTTTCGTCATGGTAGAATATGGCTGACCTGTACTGCGAGCCGAAGTCGGGGCCCTGCCGGTTCGGTGTTGTGGGGTCGTGCGACTCCCAGAAGACCTTGAGCAGGTCCTCATATGACACCACTGATGGGTCGTATTCCACCTGCACGACCTCTGCATGGCTCGTCTTGTCCGTGCACACTTCCTCGTAGGTTGGATTCCTTGTGGTCCCTCCTGTGTATCCAACGGTCGTCGACCTGACCCCGTTGACCTTTCGAAAAGCCTCTTCGACTCTCCAGAAACAGCCCGCTGCGAACGTGGCTCGCTCAGTCATGTTTCAGGATTATGAGAGGCTGTGGGATTACCTTTTCCCCCAATACTCGCGTGACTGAGGACATTGACCTAGACGACCAATCTCCGCTTTATCATGTTGACTGACACGATGAAGACACGAACACCCAAATCTCGGGGACCTGGCGGATTTCGTTATGCTGATGCTTCCGATGATATTCCTACTCGTGTTCGCAATCGGCTATCTGTTGGTAGCGCTGTCGGTAATGGGCTGGCAGATCACGCAGGAACACAAATGATATCTGTTTCATGCTCCCTTGACGTGCCAGGAATGATCCGGGCCACTTCGTCGGACTAGCAGGGTGGGGGACCATATGATAGAACCGAAACGCGCGATTGTCCGTGAACCAGGGAAGAACTACACACAGTGCATTTCCTGTCATCGCTTGAGAGACACCATAGATATGGTTCTTGTCAGAGAGCAGCACGCCCGTTACAGAAAGACACTCACTGACCTGGGCCTGGAAATCATATCCGTCCCGCCGGACGACGGGCACGCGGATGCGTGCTTTGTGGAGGACAATGCTGTAGTCCACGGCAAGAAGTCGTTGATCTGCCGTATGGGGGCAGAGAGCAGGCGCGGAGAGGAGAGCGCTATCGAGGAGGTCCTGAAGCAGTATGTCAGAACGAAACGGGCGACGACTCCCGCGACTGTCGAAGGCGGGGATGTTGTGCACTTCAACGATCGGCTGCTTAGCGGTGTCAGCGAGCGAACGAACCAGGAAGGCGTTTCACAGATGAGAAAATGGCTCGAGGTCAGAGTTGATACGATTGTGGACCCCGGGATCATGCACCTGAAGAACTACGTTACGTCATTGGGCAGGGACACGGTGATATCGACACAGAGATACGCCAAGCACGTCGCACTTAGGGATCTGTCTGCAATCATAGTCCCCGAGGACGAGGAGTACGCAGCCGACACGCTCACAGTCGGAGATACGGTGATCATGCCCGCGGGCCGCCCGCGTGCGCTGGAGCTAGTCTGCAAAGCTGGGTTCAAAGTCGTCTCAATGGACATGAGCGAATTCGAGAAATGCGGTGGAGCTTTGACATGCTTGTCGCTTCTTCTGTAGAAGATGCGATTCATAGAGAGGTTGCTGCACCACGATTCTCTGTAGAATCAGACCACGCTTGCGCTAGTGCTTCACCCAGCCGTTGGCCTCTTCGTGATGGTAGAGTTCCATACCGCAACGTGCGCAATAACTGTCCTTGTGTTCGTTGTGAGCTCCACAATGAGGGCATCTCGTAGCAACCACTTCCGAGATGAGATTCTCTGTGGAGGTCATATATGGTTTTCGGCACGATTATCAGTTAGTGAACCATCAAAGGATATATGGAGCGAGGTCTATGCACCAATCGGCCAGAGGTGGGGAATCGAGTCAGTTAGCAGTCTGTCGAATGTAGACAGGACCCGATGAACGCTTTTGGCGTGGGAGGTGAGCGCGATGGTACAGATACTCGATGTCATGGAGAAGGCCTTGACAGGTCTGCCTCTGAGCGAAAACGACTACCAGCTCAGGAGGTTCGCCCCGAAGGTCCAGGAGAAAGTCAGGGAATTCAAGATCAGGTACGACCCAGAGAACCCGGTCCCGAGCGACAACTCCCTCGCGGACGATCTCTTCGAGGCCGGTTTGGAGCTGTTGGTTGATGTGGGCGCTTATTGCATAGACAGCGGTAGAGTGATCTCGTTCACCGAATCGGAGGTAAGGACCGCTCTCAGGAACGCTCCTGACAGACTCGAGATGGGCGAGGGTAAGGATAGGAAGACCTTCATGCCAAGGAAGATCGGGGACAGGACGAAGCCATGGTGCCTATTGGGCGCCGCCGGAGGAGCGGTCTCCGGTGATGAGGCGTTCGCGACTCTAATGGAAGGTTACGCTGAGATACCCGAGGTCGATGCCATCACGACGCCAGCCTTGACGCGCGTGGGCGGAATGAGGATCAGGCCGAGGTCTCCCCTTGAGGTTCTGGGCGCAATGAGGAGCGCAGCGCTGGGCCGGGAAGCGTGCAACAGAGCAGGCAGACAGGGCATTCCGTTCATGAACACTCTCTCCACAGCGGAATCCGCCATCGCTCTTGCGGCTGCGATGCATCCCAAGTACGGCCTGAGGCCATCGGACGGCTTCATGATTGCGAGCATGGACCCGATGAAGATAGATTTCGACAGGCTGAACAAGGTCACGGTGGCCTTGTCGATGGGTGCTCCAATCGGCATGGATTTCGCCCCTCTCATGGGTGGATATTCAGGCGGACCCGAGGGGACTGCCGTCACGACCGTCGCGAGCCATATGATGGGCCTACTGACCCTTCAGACGAGCTATCTGATACCGTTCCCGCTACATCTGAAGTACGTCTCGAACAGCAGCAGGGACATGCTTTGGATCATAAGCGCGATGGGCCAGGCGATCAGCAGGAACACCCACCTGCTCAGCCTGAGCCTGAACTACACAGCTGCGGGTCCGGCCACGCCCATGGTCCTTCAGGAGACCTCGGCTTCTGCGATTTCGGCAGTAGCATCTGGGCTCTCAGTCGAGTCAGTAGGCGCGGCGCAGAACAAATACGAGGACAGGATGTCGCCTGTCGAGCCAAGAATCTCTGGCGAGGTGGCGCACGCAGTTGCGGGGATCAAGCTGCAAGAGGCAAATGAGATTGTCAAAAGCCTATTGAAGAAGTACGAGAAGAAGCTCCCGAATCCACCTCTGGGAAAGACGCTCTGGGAGTGCTGGGATTCTGAGAAGCGGAGGCCCACCAAGGAGCATAGCGCGGTCGTGAGGAAGTTCAAGAAGGAGATGCTGGACCTAGGAGTGGAGCTGAGGCCTGAGGAATAGGTCCATAGGTCAGACTCATGACGGTAGGCCAAGCGTCTCCATGTCGATGTTACCGCCCGAGATTACAACGGCCACCTTCTCTCCTTTTTCTAGCTTGATCTTCCCTTGCATTATCGCCGCCGGCCCGACCACAGCGGAACCTTCGACCACCTGACGCTCGTTCTTCAGCAGCCACAGAATCGCGCTTTTCAGCTTCTCCTCATCAGCGAGAACGATGTCGTCGAACCACTTAAGGGCTAGATCTAGATTGAGCTGCGTTATGCCGCCTACCAGTCCCTCACAGATCGTCGGAGGTACAGGGACCTCGACGAGCTTTCCTGCTCTGAAGCATTCGTGCAAAGTATGGGCAGCGGTCGACTGCGCCCCCACGATCCTGATTTTCGGATTGACGGTCTTTGCCCAGACTGCGGTGCCTGTAAGGAGACCCCCTCCCCCTACGGGACACAGGATGGTCTCGACATCAGGCAGGTCTTCGAGTATCTCGTGACCGACAGTCCCATGGCCGGCGAACACGTTGTAGTCATCTGTCCCGGACAAGTACGGCCTGCTGCTCTTCTTGGCCAGCTCCTGACAATACGTATACGCCTCATCGAAGTATCTGCCGTGTAGAACGATCTCGGCTCCGAGCGCCCTGCATCTCTCGACCTTGACTCTTGGAGTGTTTGCAGGAACGCATATCGTTGCCTTGATGCCAAGGTTCCTCGCCCCTAGTGCGACTCCTAGCGCCCAGTTGCCTGCGGAGGCGGTGACAACGCCTCCATTCCTCTCCTCGGGTGTAAGCAGACTCATCCTAAAGAGCGCTCCGCGGGGTTTGTACGATCCTGTCATCTGCAGGTTCTCCCACTTCAGATATATCTCGGCTCCGCTGATATCGCTCAGCGCCTTCGAGTGAGTCAGCGGGGTCCTGTTGACTAGGCCAGTCAAAACCCTCCTCGCCTTCAAGACGTCGACCGCTGTTGTGCTCACCATTGCTCAACTCCGGACGGCTTCGATTCGTATCCAGCGCAGCCTGAAACGATACACGTTGTATTAACCTTTGAGATGGAAGCCAAAGAATACCTGTGACTAGAAACAGGACAAAAGAGGTTTGCGAAAATGGTTTGCTGGCCGGGAGCGTATCCCGGTCGTGCGCTCATCTCAAAGTTCCGCCGAACACCTGCCACGCGAGGGCGCTCTTTGCCGTGAGGCTTAGGATGATGTACACTCTCTCGCCGAACAGGTAGTCCTTCCATCTGCCCTTTCCTCTGTACTGCAGGATCATGTTGATGGCGAAGATGTTGAAGAATATCGCGAGGGACACGAAGATGAAGTACACGAATGTCGGAACCGCATCTGACGCGGTCAGAAGCGCCCCAAAGAAGTACAGGCCCAGAACGATCCAGCATATGAGTCCCGCGAACGAACCGAAGATAAAAGCCGTCCAGTTGGTCTTTTTCGTTGTCTGGTTGTGTAGTTCCATCATGAGTCCGAACAGGTTCATGGTGGCGTTGAGCGCGAAGATCAGTATGAGGCTCGAAAGCTCGTAGATGCCGCACAGGGCCGCGATGACCACTATCATGATGGATGAGCTGATGGCGTATTCGTACCATCTTGCATAGTTGATGCCCCTCTTCAGATTCCGCACGTACCAAGAGTAACCGTACGTGGACACCGAGAAGTGAGCAATCGCGGAAACGAACAGAAACATGGCAATCATCGGTCCGAGTCTCAGGTTGATGATCGTGTTCGTCACCGTGGTGAAGGCCTGATTCACGGCGTCATAGCCAAGCAGGGTCTCTTTGACCGGCACCGAGTACTTGTTGCTCAACCAGAGCATCAAGCCACCTTGAAACAGGTGGAGAAACCCCATCACAAGGTTGAACCTCTTCAGCTTTTCGAACTTGACTTCTTCCGTTGCATCTGCCATATTGCCACTCCTCAGCATCGAAACCTTCTGGTCGTTATTATGCCTTTCCCAAACGGCGTTCGATTGCCTCAACTTCAGGTGTTGCCTTAGTTCATATCCTCTTCATCGATTGGTGTGGCCATCTCGACGAAGCAAAGAATGTGGTAATGAATCGCCGATTACGCTTGGCATGTCATCTTCTTGGACCGTGGTTCTCAGATCCGAGAATATCCACCGCTAGCTTTTATATGGGCGCAACAGATAATTCGTTGGCTAGGACAGATGGCAAAGAGAGTTTCGTATTTCATCAGAACCGAAGGGCCCGACAGGGGAGCCGTCAAGAAAGCCTTGGAATGGCTCCTACAGGTCTCACCAGCGAAGGGTTTCGTAGCGGTACCTGGGCTTAGGAACCTAGACGGTGTGCTGGCAGAGGAGCTCGGACCATCAGCCGTTAAGGACTTGAAGACAAAGGGTAAAGCCATCGTATCGGGCAGAGAGCTGTATGTGATAACGAGGCTCAAACCGGTCCGTAGCGCTGACAATGCTGCCATCGTGGCATTCTATCCTTACGGGCGGATGCTAGATGTCCTGGACGCCATCAGGGATATCTCGGCCATACTTATCGTCCCTTGGTCGATGCAGGAGATCGATCATTGGGTAAGTACGTGGAACGCGAAGGAACTCGGGAGCCGGAAGAGGTCCAAGAAGGCGGACCATGTCAGCAACCGGGTTGTTGAGGAGGCATTGAGGGACATCTCGGATCGAGTCAACGTGCCCACAGGAATGGAGCACCAGATCGACAGGGACTTGATCATTCAGGCGCTGCTAATACTCAAGAAGGGCGGCGAGGAGTTCACGCCATCTTCTCTGAAGTCCTGGTTTGTGGCCAATGGAGGATGGAAGGCGACCCACGCTCAGGAAGTCGCTGAGGCCGCGGCTGAGGTTCTCGAGGGCAAGAGAGTCAATCGGGGGAAGTCAGCTTGGCCAGACGATATCTTGCAGAAATGGCGTGCAAGGAGTGCCGATGCGAAGACTGGGTAACACAATTGCCGGGTACTAAAGTCTCTTGCATCGCCTCTATCCAATCCAGCGGCCTGCAACTTGTGTGTCGTCGTCATTCCTAGTATCCGAGTCGTTTACAGTCACCTGCTGTCTGGAGAAGGCAGTCGAATGCCTTCGGCATCCGGTCGAACATGAACCTTCGCAGCAGGAATCTACCCTGATCTATGGGGGTCTGTTCCCTTTTATCTACACGTAGGACGTTTTCTTTAGTCGGAGGGTCGGTCGCTCGGCCCGGATCCTCCAAGAAAGGAGATGCGAACTTGGTCTCTGGGAAGAGCATGGTGAGGATTCTTGACAAGAGCGATCTGGAAGCGGTCCACGGAGCCACAATGAGAGTCCTGGACGATGTTGGAGTGAAGATCGATTCCCCCGAAACCCTCGACCTCCTAGTGAAGAACGGGTTCGAGGTCGACAGGAAGTCCAAGATCGTGAGAATGCCGGAGTCAAAAGTCATGGAAGCAGTCAATAGCTGCAGAAAGAACTTCAAATGGCACGCTCGCAACGAGAAGCATTCTATCGACTTTGTGGACGGAAGGACCAAGTTCGGTCCTGGAGCGCAGTGCCTGTACTACATCAACCTGATACCGAGCGCGTGAGGGCGGCCACTCTTCAGGATGGCATCAGTATCTGCAGACTCTTGGACGCGCTCGACTCGTCTGCCCTGGGCTACATCCCTGTGTATCCGAGCGATGTCCCCGTCCCAGCAATGAGCGTCGTCATGTGGGCCGCGGGCCTCGTGAACTCATCCAAACCTGCCTTTGGCGGCGGGGGAGGTGAATCCGAGTTCGAGTTGATGTTGCGGATCGCAGACATATTCCTAGGGGACCGGGAGCTTCTGAGGACGAAGCCGATGTTCCCCGGATACATCGACCCGATAAGTCCGCTCGGACACGATCAGGGAATGCTCGAGACGCTCCTCCGGTACTCCGAATGGGATCTTCCGATGTTCATAATGGTCATGGCCCTTGCCGGCGGGACAGCTCCCGCATCTCTTGCCGGTCTTCTAGTGCAGCAGAACGCAGAGATCCTGAGCTCAGCAGTGATAGCCAAGTGCGTCACGAAGGCTCCAAAGATCGTCTACGGCTCTGTATCCTGCCCTCTGGACATGAGGTCGGGCATTGCGTCGACGGGCTCTCCTGAGTTCTCTCTCATAGGCGTCGGATCCGTCCAGATGGCCAAGTTCTACGGGCTTCCGAGCGACATTGGGGTTCAGAGCGATTCGAAGACTGTGGACGCACAGACATCCTATGAGAAGATGCAGGCCGCGCTGATGGCGACCATGTCCGGTGCCGATTTCGCAGAGCTTTTCCTCGGCTCGACCGAGACCTTCAACGCATATTCGCTGGTCCAGCTCATGATCGATGACGAGATAGCCTCATATGTCCAGCGGATCTCCGACGGGATCGAGGTCAATGAAGAGACGTTGTCAGTGGACGTTATCGCAAAGACGGGCCCTCTCGGGAACTACCTGAAGCACCCTAGGACCATGAAGCAGTTCAAACGGGAGCATTCGCAGGCGAGGCTCTCTGATAGGACCACCAGACGACACTGGACCGCTGGCGGAGCCAAGGATGTCAAGGAACGTGCAAGGGAGCGCGCGGCTAACCTGTTGAGATCTCATACGCCTGACCCACTCGAGCCAGATATGAAGAAGAGCCTGAATGGCCTGATCAGGGAGTACACCAAGGACTACGATGTGGACAAGCTTGGCGGCTCAAGTCCCCAGGCCAGGTCAGAATCGTCCTGCTCTTGACCAAGTATCCAGTCAACTTTTAAGTAGCACGGACGGGTATGGATATGCGCTCGGAGAGATGCTTTGGCCGGTTACAGAGGAAAATACAAAGGGCGAAAAAGAAACGAACCTAGAGCTCACGGCCCTCGCGAGAACGAGAAGACCGTCATGCTGAACCAGGGCAGGCTCTCTATGTTCAGGTATGGGCTCAGGGAGATAATGGACAACTACAAAGTGGACGAAGCCTCTGCCTCTTCTCTGGTAGCAAGTGTCATAGCGAAAGGGTCTCGGGTGTCGATCGATTCTGCAAGGATGTATGTTCTCGAGCAGGAGAAATTGGGCCTGTGTCCGAAGGAAGCCACGGACGAGATCTGCGATCTTCTGGACAAGTTCTCGAGGTATCGATAAGCCTTCTGATGGCCGCAATGCGTGTGTCGCTTAGAGTGCGGCCTCGTGCCATGCCTCTTCTCTGGGCGATGTTTTCGACCGAGATAGTCTCATGGAGTCGAGTCCTTGAAGACATAGCCACACGGTTGATGGATCTGCTCGCGCTTCGTTCTTGGATACTTCCTGCACTGCGGAGGCCTTATCAAGTAGGCCCCGCACGATGCCGAATTCGGCTTGCCATCTTCGAACTCGAGGAAAGGGCACCTGACCAGGAATATGCAGCAGGCGCCGCATCGATTGCATTCGCCAGTTCTGTTCTTGTCCACTGGAAGGACCAGACTCGTAGCGAACCTCGTGGCTTTCCCGTCGAACGGGCCCTTCGACTCTCTGGGCACCAGCGCTCTCCTCATACCCCTATCGTGATTCCTGCTCCTTGTTCCTTTCTGTCGTCACCTAGCAGTGCTCATCTCCCGGTCCACACAGGGGCTGTCCACGCCGTCACGCCGGGTCCGCCATTCAAAGGAGATGCCGTGCTCACTCTCAAGTAGAAGTAGTGAGCGGAATCGGAGCTCAACGTGATGGTCAGGTCAACGGTCGTCCCACTCGTTGGCACGCTCGCGACTACGCGCCCTCCGTCGGAGATTATCTCGACGAGGGTGATGGCATCACTCTTGACCCTGTCAGGGTCCACAATGCTGATGGATGCCTTGTAGACGCTCGCGCCCGCCGCAAGCACAGACCCCATGACCGCGCCGTTCAGAGTGTACGAGATCCTGAGGTTCTTGTCGAGGGTGGCGTAGCCCCGGCATGCACTCATGGCAGCGTACAGGTTATCCGGTGTGAGGCTCGGCGCAAGGAGCACTGTCCTCATTTCATGGCCCGCAATCCAGTCGGAATAGTGTGTGTCCGAGTTGGCAGAGGGCATCAAGTGCCAGCCTGCATCCAACGCCATTATGTAGCTGTCCTCTGTGAACTCATCGTTGTACACCTCGAGGATGTCCATTCCAGTGTCCCTGTTCTCGTTGTAGAAGCTGTAGTCCTGGAAATTGTCGCTGACATAGAGCGGATGGTTGAACTGGCCGATTGCGCCTGGTTCTTGCGCGAGCCAGTCATAGAAATTGGGGAGCCGGTCAAATTGTCCTCCTTGCGGTTGATACGGAGGAAACTCCCGCGTGTTGTACACATTGATCTCCCCAAGGTTCGCGAGCAGCCAAGCCTCATAGCCCGCCATCGCAACGAACTTCTTAGAGGTGTAGTAGTCCACCGCTGCCAAGGTGTCATTCCACTCGTCTGAGTCAAGGATCCACGCCTCATAGCCGTGCCAGATTGCGACGTGGTCTGTCAGGGACATGAAGTCAGCGCCCGCCGCGATAGCCGCCTTGTAGGCATCCCACGGGGTGCTGTCCTCGTAGGCGTCGGAGTACCCAGTATGGGAGTGCAGGTCTCCGAAGTACATGTTGTAGGAAACCCGAGGAGCTTTTGCCTCCCTTTCCGACTGAACATTGCTGCTGAAGTACGGTCCCATCAGCACGAAGATGGCTCCAAGACACGCTATGGTCACTAGTGTTCTCTTTATCGTAGAATCTCCCCCCGAGCTGATTCAAGATATCGTCGAAGCGGTATTGATCGATTTGGTCTGGCACCCCCAACAATCATCCTCGGATGCCTCTGCTTCAGCCTCAAAACAAAGTATCATCTTTGATAACCACCTTGCCGTTTCTCATGGGGACGCCCTCGCTCTCAACGTGTTCCCTCCTGCTAGCTGCTGCCCTCTCTTCTCCCCCGAACCCTCCATCGGACTTGACAACACGCCAACAAGGCACTATTGGGTAGAGCGGGTTGTTATGCAGCGTATTTGCGACAGCCCTCATGGCCTTTGGTTTTCCGATTTTCTTGGCGATTCTCTGATATGTGCAAACCTTTCCGTAGGGGATCTCGTATGTCGCCATGTAGACCGCCATCTCGAACTCCGACCATTCACTCAGGTACTGGACTACGTCCTGCTTTGTCTTCACATCTTCCTTTCGCACAGGCCTCGCCTCTGGGATCTATCATCTGTTCACGTGAAATGATGACATCTCAAAGACGATGTCATTGGGGTCCGCGAAACTGCCCATCCTTCAAGATGCTCCTTGGAGTGAATGTAGAAAGGCGATTTTCCAACCTAGTGTTCTTGGTCATGGTCGTTGAGCCAATTCCTTCTCTCTCTTCCGGATAATCTCGTTTCCCTGTTGGATTATTGACCTATCCAGCGCTGGCACGACATGGTCCTTCAGTAGCCTGATAGCAATCTCCCTCGCCTCTGCCACCATCGCCTTCGACATCGTTGCCTCGAACCGCCCCTTCTCTGGGTCCCTCATCACGATCTCCTTCCTGAAGTTCCTCATTGTGTGCATGCTCGTTAGGAAAGTGTTTCCGTGGCCTACCTGCCTTGTGACATCGAGGGCTACGGTCTCCTTGCTGATCTCGAACGGAGTCATCTGTTTCTTCACGTTCTCCCAAACATACGCGTCGATGACCTCCTGTTCTAGGGCGACTCCCTTGGCGTGGTCGAGCGCGCCGATTCCTCCCTGCATGTCCGTGCCGGACATGGTGCTAAGTGCTATCCCCATGGTCTCGGTGAACGTGTGCGGGATCCCGGGTTCCTCTGAATCGTTCAACCCCCAGTCCCCCACCATGCACGGCAGCCCGTATCTCTTGGCCATCTGTGCCAATCCAGCCGCTATGAGCGGCTGGTTCACGCTTTCGTAGTTGATCATGCCCGTCTTCATGTTCACAGGGGTGGATGAAGAGCAGTAGATGGTGCGCGCGCCCTTGGCCGCGGCTTGGCCGATGACCAAGCTCGCTAGGTTCTCCGAGTTTGCATTGACAAGCGTGCCCGCCATTGTGACGGGCGCTGTCCCGCCTGAGAGCGACATGGTCATGGTGGTAACGGACACTCCTGCTTTGGCGAACTCCACGAGCGCTTCGACGGCGTCATGTTCGAACATCAATGGGGCGATGGAACAGTGGATCACCGTGAAGTATGGCTTCTTCTTGAGCTCGTCTAATCCTCCAGCGATCAAAGCTCCCAGCTCGATCTGTTTCCTGGCATCCTCAGCGTTGAATATCTCTACTCCCTGGACGTGCTTGGTCGTGTTCTGGAACGCTGTCCAGAGTTCGTGCAGTCCGTGTGTTGCATGAGGGACTTCAGTGGCCGTGAGGTTCGTCTGGACATAGTCCGCCCCCGTCAGCGCATCCCCGAGCCTGACGGTGTCGGCTATGTCCTTGACTGTGGAATCGCGCTTCTTGCCCGTCTGTATGTCCAGGATATACGTGCCCAAGCCAGTGGTGCCAACGTAGGGCCATGAGCTGACTGGGATCCTAAGGTCGTTCTTCGGATCCCTCGCGTGAAGTGTCATGCTCTTCGGGACTGTTTTCAATGCTTCCCTGACAAAGCCCTCAGGGATTCTCGCAATCTGATTCTTGTAATCGACCTGCGCTCCAGCTTTGTCCAGCATTCGAAGGACGCTCTCGCTCTTCACCTTCACACCGATGGTCTCAAGGCATTCCATGCTCTGCTGGTCGATCAGATCTTCTTCGCCCTTGTCCAGGAACTTCAAACGCGCTACTGCCACTTGAACACCTCCTAAGCAAGCTCGCTTAGCTCGTCGCCACCCCGAAGCGGAAGAATATGAAAAGGATTTCCCTCCTCGGCCGTCGCAATCCAGACGATTCTCGTTCTTCTGATGTCGCATTTCAGAAAAGAATAACTACGCTGGTCGTATTCAGAGTCCGAGCCCATAGTAGGGGAGATGTCGATGAGGAAGATCGAGCGCATGCGAATCAGAGAGCTGTTGGCGAAGGAAGAGAAGCAGTTCGTGAAGGAGCATCCTCGGTCCAAAGCGCTCTTCAAGAGGGCGAAGTCAGTCCTGTTGGCTGGCGTACCCATGCACTGGATGACCAGATGGGCCGGCCCGTACCCGATATTCGTCGAAAGGGGATGGGGGAATCATGTTCTCGATGTGGATGGACATGAATATTTGGACTTCTGCCTCGGAGACACAGGCTCGATGTTCGGACACTCTCCCAAAGCCGTGGTTGACGCCGTAACGAACCAGGTCAGGAACGGCATCACGATGATGCTGCCGACGGAGGACTCGATATGGGTGGGGGAGGAGCTGGGTCGGCGGTTCGGCCTTCCCTATTGGCAGATGGCGATGACCGCGACAGATGCCAATAGATACTCCATCAGGTTGGCACGCGAAGCCACGGGAAGGAAGAAAGTGCTCGTCATGAGCGGCTGCTATCACGGGTCCGTCGACGAGGCGCTGGTCACTCTCGAGAAGGGCAAGATGGTCTTGCGGAGCGGAAACAAGGGAGCGCCCGTCGACCCGGTACTGACCACGAAGGCTGTCGAGTTCAATGATGTCAAAGCCTTGGAACGGGCACTGAGGCCGGAGGATGTTGCGTGCGTGCTGGCAGAGCCAGCAATGACGAACCATGGGATCATACTTCCCGACCCCGGCTATCACGATGAACTGAGGAAGTTGACTCGCAAGCACGGGACTCTGCTCATCATGGATGAGACCCACACACTATGCTGCGGGATTGGAGGGTACACAGGGGAGTATGGACTTGAGCCGGACATGATGACGATGGGCAAGCCACTCGCTGGTGGCATTCCTGTCGCGGCCTACGGCATCAGCCAGAATGTTGCAGATATGGTGATAGAGCACATGGCGAACGACGAGGACGAGAGCGGCATAGGTGGTACTCTCTCAGGAAACGCGCTCGCGATAGCGGCCATGAAGGCGACTCTTCAGAAGGTGTACACTGAAAAGAACTTCAAGAAGATGATGCCGTTTGCTGTGAGATTCCATCAAGGGGTTGCCGACACGATTAAAGCTGGGAGGCTTCCCTGGCAGGTGACACGGCTCGGGATCAGGATAGAGTACAGTTTCATGCCGAGGGCACCACGCAACGGGGCCGAGGTGGACGCGCATCAAGATGCGGAGTTGGAGAAGCTGATGCACCTGATGGGGCTCAACAGAGGTATTCTGATGACCCCGTTCCACAATATGGCTCTGATATCGCCTTACACGACGAAGAAGGATGTCGACCTCCATAGCGAGATGTTCCAGGAATCCGTAGCCGAATTGCTGCGATGATGGCGTGGGCGATGCGCTCAGGAGTAACACGGCTCGGGACTCGCCATCAACGTTTCTTCTCTATGCCGTCCGCTAGATGTTGATATGGAAAAAGATATTTGGGAAGAGGTTTGAGCGGCAGGTCCGCTCCCATGCGGGCCTGCCCTTCGCGTTTCGCGACTGCCCTTACGGGTAGAGCGTTAACGTCTGGCTCACAGTTGCGGTCCGGCCGAACGAGTCCGTCACGGTCAGCGTGATGGTCACATCAAAAGGCGCTGGTCCGGCCTGGTGCAGTATCACGTCAATCTGGTCGTACCCTTCCAGGGTGTCCGTGATGGGCGCCTCGTTCCATCCGATCCATGTGCCCTGGGTCGCCGTGACATTGAGGATGTCACCAAACGTCCAGCCAAGCGGCTTGAGTTCGCTCAGGTCCACCGAATAGATATTGGAGTTGGGGTCAAACCCGGGGTTATTTTGGTCCCAGATTGTGAATTCCCCTGTTCTCGTATCCGTAACGGTCACGACACAGCCGTTTATTGGGTTGCCGTTAGCGTCGGTCGTGAACCCAAAGACGGGGTGGGGTGTTCCTGGTGGAGCTCTTCCCGAGACTCCATTGACTACCATCGCTTTCGCGGCGGCATACGTGTGCGTCGCGGTCATTCCAGTCCCAGTCGTTCCGTCGCCCCAGGTCCAAGCGTAGCTGAGGCCGGTTCCGCTCGATCCAGATGCATCGACATTCACCGTCATGCCGCTCACAGAGTATGTGAACGACGCTACTGGCGGCGGCGGCAATGTCACCGTTACCTGCTGGCTCGTCGATCCAGTCAGACCATCGTTGTCCGTCACCGTAAGGGTGATCGTGTATGTCCCAGCCGCAGCGTACGAGTGGCTAGCAGTCATTCCAGACGCAATCGATCCATCGCCAAAGGTCCAGTCATAGGACACTATCGTTCCATCAGCATCGGACGATGCGGAGCCGTCAACGGCGACATTCAGGTAGCTCGCAGTTGGTGTGAACCTCGCTACTGGCGGGATTGCCGCAACTACCGTGACCGGCTTGCTGTCCGACCCTGTGAGACCGTCGTTGTCGGTCACCGTCAGGGTGATCGTGTATGTCCCAGCCGCAGCGTACGAGTGGGTTGCGGTC